>JAUWHU010000436.1 GCA_030605705.1 Thermoflexia bacterium
GTCGGTAGGATCAGGTTCGCCGTTGGCTTGTAAGGACACCATAGCGGGCAGCTCCATAACCTCGCGTTCGGAGATGATGTTACCTTCGTCATCGCGCTCACGCTTGATGACCACCTCGTCACGAAAAGCGGAGTTGGGACGCGCCAGTGACCATTGTAGCCACGTCGAGAGCCATTTGCGGTTGCGCTTGGCTTTGGTTTTTAACAATCCATCCATGTCGCGGTACTGTTCTGCGAGATCAGCGGGCAAAGCAAAGGTCACCATTTCCTCGCCATACGGGGGCAAGGAAACGCCCAGGTCTTGCAACGTCAGGAACACCACGTTGTTGATCATCCGACCCAGGACCGCCGGGCTGACGCCGGGCTTCTCTGTGACCGTTACACGGCCACGTGAACGGGCGTTGAACTTGCCGTAACCAGTGTCTTCAGAAACGTTTTTCCCACCATAGATGCGAGTTTCCAGGACCCCGTACTGCTTAGCCCATTGTTTCTCGCCATTGAAGCGGAAATCTTGTACGGTGTCTCCGAAGTTCAGCCGGTACATCAAGTTGAAGATGGATGTCGAGCGGCCGCCATACACAGTGCCGGTCAAGGCCAACTGATAGCGTGTCGCTCCCACAAGTTGGTGAAAGGCCACCCCACGGTCTGATCGCTTGCTACGGTACTCGTGTACTTCGTCCGCAATCAGCAGCTTGAAAAACCCGTGAGGAACCTGTGACTTGATATACTCAGCGATAGACCAACGACGATACCGGCCCCGGCCAAAGTCGTGGCGACCCACATGGCACAGCGGAGCAAACTCGTTGGCTGCGTTCCATACCCACATAGGCTGGCCGTTATCGTCGTATGCTTTGCGCCCGTCATCCTGGTGCGCCCAGCCCTGCACCGGCCCCTGACAAACACCGGCGCTTTTCAGTTCGCCAGCATCACGGGGCTGACCACAGTTGGGGCATACCGGAAATTTCGTGGCGACCTTCAGGGCCGCCTGGCGTTTTTGCGCCATTATTACCCGTTGCCGTTCCAGAACTGCCGGATCATCCCCGGACTTCAGGGATTCACGGAACGCAATACGCGCTTTTTGGTACTCTTGTACAGCAGCGCGGAACGCTCTGCGCCGGTCTTGTGCTCGTTCGGCGGATCGTTTATCAGCAGTGTGCTTAGGGTTAGGAAGCCGGTAACGGTAAGCTACACCAGGTTGCCAGCCGGGACCGCTTTTAGCCATTGTTTCTGAGACAATGGCTATGGCTTTATGCCCCAACTTGCCGCTGGCGTAGTCAGCTATGAAGTTCCGCACATCGTTCACGTCCCGGTTCTCACCGGGGAGTTTCCCGATGCGCGAGAGGATGCGCGCCTGCACGCCGGGGATAACCGCCTCGGCTTCCCGCTGCCATTTGACGACCAGGTGCGGTGGGCAAATGACGAGCGCGGGATAGGCGTCCAGTAACTCGATGTCTGCCAAGGCGATGGTAGTTTTGCCCACGCCCCAGGTCTGGCAGTTACCGCCCACCAGGTCGGCCAGCTGCCGGGCCGCCGCGCCCTCACCAGCACACGGGTCCAGCAGCCGCCAAAGAGCATTCTCGTCGTCCGGTGGCCGCAACCACCGGGCAACCATTTCGCCTACAACCTGGGTCAGGCATTTTTGCCCACAGAGGGTCACTGATGACGGTGACGAAGTTTTTTCATCTGAGGCATATTTTTCTTCAATTACAGCAAAAGAAAACGCTCCGTGGCTGTCATCATCCCGGAGCGGTAACCAGGACGAGGACGCGCCCTGATACACTTGAGTATAACACACAGGCCGTCCACCTTGCAGTGGACGGCTGTTTTTGTTATGAGTGGGAGGACTATGGTAAAATAGACTCATCCCGTGCTTTGATCATGGCCCGGAATAGGTGAACGGCATCCAGCGGAATCACTGGTCGGCACGACCCGGATTACGTAGCTAATCGCAGTGAGGCTACTGCCGCAAGATCAGCGGCAAGTAGATTGTATGATCCAGGCCTGGATCTACCACTGATGGCCCATGGAGTTCCAGCGTCCGGCCCACGTTTCCCGTCTCATCCACGGCCTGGATGAAATACTCAAAGTCACTAGCTAACCCGTTCACCGTACCCGTGGCGTGACTGCTAATCGGATCGTAAGTCAACTCAGCCTTCGACCAGGTAGTCGCTCCTGTTTGCCGGTACAGTACCACCACCCGCTGGATAACGCCGCTCTCGTCACTCGTCCACACATCAAAATCCACGCCGGTACTCCGCTGCACCGTCTGGCTGTCCCAGATGCCCGGTGGAGTGAAGTCCTCCACCTCGAAGGGCGCGTAGTAGATGTCGAAAGAGAGGTCCTCGTAGAGCCGCTCGCTGCCGGTTGTGGAACTTCCTGTGTCCGCCGCACGGAATTGTCCCGGCACGACGACCAACCGCTCGCGCATCTGCGCGTCAATGCTCAGGAAGCGGTTGAGGGAACCGACCTGCTGTGGATACCAGGTGTCGGTGATGGGATACGTCGGCTCAGTCGCTAACGCAGATGTCTCCGTCACCACCCGCGAAACCACCGGGTCGAAGCCCACGACTTCCGTGAAGGTACCGCCGGTCATGAGTACGCCTTGCGCGTAGAGGCCATCGGTGCGCGCCACATCCACCGAGGCGCGCGGCTGGACAGGACGGTGACCCGTCACCTGCACGTCATCGCTCCCGACGAGGGTGTAGTACGCGCCATTGGGCGTAGTATGGGCAGTGTAGTCGAAGTGCAGGTTGAATGTGGCCGTCACCGTATCTGTCATTGCCTGTGCTTGCAAGCCCGGCTTGTGAAGTGCCTGCACTTGCGCCAGGCTCGGCCCACCGTAAGGCTCCGTCGTCGTCACCGGCAGGTTGATCTGGAGCATGGGTAAGCCGTAGAGGGTCAGCTCGCTGATAACCTTCTCATCGTAGCAGCTGAAGGACCCCGCCGCCAGGGTGTTAAAGTAGCCCTGTTTGGCCCGCAGCAGCGCATGACCCACGGTTTGTGGCCCCGCGCTCCAATCGCCTAAGCGCCCGACGAAGTTCACCATCAGCCGCTCCGAGTAGGCCAAGAGGTCGGCGTCGCCGTAGCCGTAGCCGGTGTTGCCCAGATACGTAGCCCCTTGCCGCGTCCAGGCTTGCGCCCAGTCAATCCCGGTCGTGTCGCTGAAGGCTGCATCGGGCACGTTCAGCCCGCTGTGACAGCCTACGCTAAAGGCCAGGGTACCGCTGTACTGCGTGGTCTGTGTCACCTCCGTAGCGTAGACATCGTTGTCATCGTTAGGATAGAAACTGTAATGCGTGAAGTGCGAGTTGAGGGACAGCAGGCCCGGTGCGGTTTCCTGTGTGAACAAGACATCGCGGAAGTTCTGCGCCGTCCACGTGTTATCGGCCAGCGCTGTGAGCGTCTCGGTGATACCGTAAGTCGCCAGCGTCTGGCTGATCGCCTGGGCTTCGTCCAGTAAGAACTCATAGCCCGTGACCAGGGCGTTGGTCGGCTCCAAGATCGGGCGTGCCAGGAAAGCGTCTACCTGCGTCACCATCTCGGCGGGGCTTTCCACCAAGCGGCCCATGGCGATGTGGGGCAGGTAGAACTCGCGGCCCGCGTGCGGCAACGGCAGCAGGCCGGCATAGTAGTCATCACTCAAGTAATAGCGCAACTGCCGCGCCCGCGCCAGCGGCGCTGCCGGATCGGCTTCTTCGTAGGTGCGCTCGTTGGCCAGGTAGGTGGCGTCGCGCAGGCGGCGGTAGGGAATGACACCGTCGCCGCCCACCAGCACCAGGTACTCCCAATCCGGGTACGCCGCCCCCAGGCTGTAGAGCAGGGACTTGATGTGTGAGGTCACGTAGTTGGCCGCCAGGGGGTTATCGGCGTAGGTATCCCAGAGGTCATAGGCTGTGGTGAGTGCGGGGTAATCATCTAAGTAGACCACCGTTCCGGCCACCTCCGGCTGCGCGGCCAGGGTCTCCAACTGCACCGTCAAATCCAGGATTTCCAATGCCTGGTCGGGGTACTGCTGCACCAACCGCGTGGGGTTGTGCAAGATCAAGGTATGCACCGGCGCAGTGGGTGGGGTAGTGAAGGTGATAGGTACCGTAGCGGTGATGACGGTGTAGGTGTCATCCGGCCCGCGAATGGTTGTTTGCAAAGTGAAAGGCGTGCCGTTGTCCTGGCTGAAATCCCCGCCGACGGCGGCGTAGTACGGCCCGGCCAGTTCGTGGACTTCGTGGATGATCTGTTCGTCCACCACGCCGGGTGTCGTGGCAGCGGCCACGAGCGTGCCTTCGGCACCGGTTTCCCCAATGTTGCTCAAGCGCGCGATGTTACTCAGCCGGGCGATATTGCTCAAACGGGCAATGTTGCTGAGACGGGCGAGGATTTCGAAGTCGCCGATTTCCAGCAATTCGCCGATATTGCTGAGGCGGGCGATATTGCTCAGCCGCGCCAGTTCATTCAACCGCCCGATGTTGCTGAGGCGGGCAATGTTGCTCAAGCGGGCCAGGTCGCGCAGGTTGCCGGTCTCCTCGTCAATTTCGGGCGCAAAGAGCAGCAGGTCGTAGTCCTGTTGCAAGTTGGAGAGGGTGACGGTGAGGGTGGAGCCGGGTTCTGCTACATCCAGCCGGTACCAAGCGAAGGTGATGGGATTGGGTACGGTACCGGTAATGGGGATGGCGGGCGAGACGGGCAGAGCTGTCTCACGCACTGTGTTGATTATCCCATCAGAAGCATGATACTCATCCACGACAATTTTGATTTTTCTATTGCTGCTAACAACCGCTCTACCTCGGAAGTTCCTTGGCAGAAAGGGCACTTCAGATGTCGAAAGATGGATTGACGCTCTGGGAGCTACGTCTAATACGCTGTAGTAACCAACCAACCCTCCAGATAGATCGTAGAAATCGAAAAACAGATCGGCAGCTGTCGCTTCCGTATTCATCACATGTAAAATGCTCATGGCTGTATCACTGAGCACCACACTCGGCAATGAAATAGTTTCTGAAAGGGTCCTCGTATACTCCCCGTGACCTCTCTCCGGCATCAATTCATAGTAAGTATAATCACCCAATAGCACAGGTTGGTTGCTTGTAAGTGAGAGGTTCCATGTGCCCGTAACAGGTAAGAGGGGATTCAAAGCCAAATTCCGGGTAATGGATTGACTTGCTGCAAGACTGAGCGTTTCTGTATAGATTTCCCCGCTTTTCTGAAACTGCAAGCTCACTGAAGCAGTTTCAGTGCCGGGATTGGTTAACAAGAGAAGGGTGCTCTGCTCGTGTCCTAAAGTCTCCGCATGTTTATACACACGCGGGAGCACATGCTGCGTTGCCGCCATTTGTGGGGAGAGGCGATACGTCCATCCGTTTGACACATGGTCACCGTAAAGGAGCTCGGAACCCAAGTGGGTGTTGCTTGAGATATGGGCCCATCCGATGAAACCAGAAGGGAGATTGGGTTCGGTCCCCAAGTTATAGATAAACGCGTCACCAATGGACAAAGATACTGATCTGTTAACAACAATATCTCCATCCAGATTGTATATGTCAATTTGCACCGAAGCGTCTGTTGGGGTCGGATTGAACAGCGCAATCGCAGTGTTGAGGTTTGATGTCTTCAGAATAGGGGTAAGGTCAAAAGAGTTGGAAATCTCTCCAATCCCCTCTTCAATGGCAAAGTTATCACCTACTGATGATCCGTTGGTACGGCCAACAAGGGTATCAATGGGTTGGTCCGCGACAAGATAAACGATGTACAATCCATTCGGAACATTAAGATCATTGCTGCTCAGTAGCTGCACGGTATTCATAGACACAGTGATTGGAATGCTAAAGATATCACCCTCTCCCCATAAGCGAAAACGAGCATCAATGTGTGCTTCTGCAGTACCGGTGTTGTGAATAGTGAGAACGGACTCATAAGAACTATCTTTAACAAAACTCAGATGAGTACGATTGTGCCAGCTATTGATTTGAGAAGCTGAAGTGAAAAATCCGGGCTCACCCGCTTCTCCCGCCGCATATAATGGTAACAGAATCAAGAATAACGAGGCACATAACAACATCCCGAGGCCATAAAACTTGGTTCTTGTGTTCATTACATTGACCTCCCTAGAGAATAGTCAACGGATTGGATGAATCAAACGGATCAAGGAAATTGGAGTCAGTTATCTTCGCTCTATTCGTTGATCGGAATCTTCTGTCCCAATCTGTTGATAAATTTTGTCCTCGGTGGCGCGCCAGGGTACGTGACAACTCCCACAACAACCGGCAAATCCCATACCACCAATCTGTCTAATCTGGAAACAAAGCCCGAGAGTCTGTCCCGCTTTGGCGCAATAATCTCCTAGCCAGCCAGCGCCGCCCGTAGCTCCCGCACGGCCTGCTGCTCCGGCCGCACGTCCAATCGCTCAAAGACCGGCGCGCAGTGATCGAGCTCGGTGCGGGCATCCGCCTTCCGTCCCAGGGCCAGCGCCAGCCGCGCCAGAGCCAGGTGCGTGCGCGCTACCTGGAAGGTCTCGCCCAGTGACTGCAATGTGCTCAGGCCCTGCCCCAGGCACTCTGCCGCCATCTTGAAATCCTTTTGCGCCAGGGCGATTTCCCCCAGCAGCCGCAGGGTGATGCCGGCCTCGTTCTGCGCAGCGAGCTCCCGCGCCAGCGCCAGCGAGCGCATGCCCTGTGTTTCAGCTTCCTCAAGATTGCCCTGGCGCAGGGCTAGCTCGGCCAGATGACGGTGCAATTCCGGCAGGATGTCGCGGGAGCCGACCTGCTCAAAGCATGCGCGCCCGACCTGAAGTTGAGCGTGGGCCGCCTCGAACGCGCCCTGGCAGATCAACACCGCACCCAAGTTATTGTGAAGCACGCCCAAGGCATAATCCGAGCCGCCGGTCTGCTCCAGCAGGCGCAGCGCCTCACGATAGGCCACGAGCGCGTCCTCTAATCGTCCCTGGTTTAGAGCAATCTCACCAAGGTTGTTTTCCACGAAGGCACGGTTGTAAAGATCGCCAATGCGCCGGAATATCTCCCGTGCCTGACGGTAGCTTTGCGCCGCCTGTGACCACCGTCCCATGTTGAAGAGCGCGTTGGCGATTTGATTGTGCGCCGTGGCCTGACCGGCAAGGTCATTGGCTTGCATGTAGAGCGCAAGGCCACGCCGCGCCAAATCCACCGAACGCTGATTCTGCCCACGCTGCAACGTGATCACGGCTAACAAAAGATAGGTGCGACCCAAAGCATGAGGGTCATTCAGTGCTTGCGCAATCCGCAACGCGCTCTGCGCCTGCTCCAAAGCCAAATCCTCGCCACGTCGCAAGTAGACGAGTCCAGCTATCAGATGCAGCTGCACCGCTTCCGCCGTCGCGCGCTCGTTCAAAGTCTCTAAGCCTTGCTTTACCCAGTCAAGCGCCGGAGAATAGTCGCCTGCGTTTTCGTAGCTGCGAGCCATCCAACGACAGATGTGTGCTGCAACATCCTGATTTTCGGTCTGGCGCGCCAACTCCAAAGCCAGTTTCAACTGCTCGCGGGCCGAATCGTATTTCCCGGTGATGGTCAACAGCTCACCCAGGGCCGAAAGCGCACGTAGACGCGGTTGAGCGCGGGCCGGACAGGGTAGTTTATTGATCAACACTAACGCTCGTTCCAAATGCTCAATAGCATCCTCACAAGCGTAGAGGGTGCGCGCCTGTTCGCCGGCCCGCAGACGATAGTCAACGGCTTTCTCCCACAATCCGGCTTCTTCGAAGTGGCGCGCCAGCTGCAAGACGATGTCGTTGGTGTGTTCGCCATAGAGTTCCTCCAACAGCTCACCGATTTTTCTGTGTAGCGAACGCCGCTGGGCCGCGCCTAGAGCGCGCTGGTACAGATATTGTTGAAAGAGCGTATGGGCAAAGTGAAAACGCGCCAGAAAGCGTCCTACAACTTCGATCTCCCCCTGCTCATGAATCAGGTGATGCTGTTGATCCAGTTTTGCGCACAGGTTGTCGAGCAAGTCTAACTCGTCAAGCGTCTTCAGGCGAGCGATGATTTGCGCCGTAAACTCCTCGCCCTCCACGCTGGCAACCTTCAGAATATCCTTGAGAGACTCTTCCAGACGGCCTATGCGCTCCTCGATCACCCCTTCCACGCGGGAGGGCAGTGTGTTCCAGTCAATTGTCGCGCCCTCGATCCAGACGCCGTTGTCGTCCTCCACCAGATCGCCCCGTTCCTGCATGTGGCGCAGTAGTTCCACGGTGAAAAGCGGGTGTCCCTCGGTGTACCGGAACAACGCCGCGCGAAATTCCTCACCTAGACGGTTGGCTTCGGTGTCCAGGAACGCCTCGACAAAGCGTCTCCCCTGTTCCAAACCGGCGCGGTCCAGGTCAAGGGTGATATCACCATAGTAGCGCTTGGTTTCGGCCAATACTTTATCGAAAGGATGGCGTTGATCATCACGTCCCAGCGCCACCTCAGCCGGACGGTAAAGGCCAAGAATAAGGACCCGACTTTCGCGCAACTGCCGGATCAGGTAAAACAGCAAGCCCGCCGAGGCCTGATCAACCCATTGCAAATCATCCAGTACTAAGACCAGCGGGTTTTGCGCTGAAAGTTGGCGCAACACTGCGGCGTACTGCTCAAAAATGCGGCTTTCGTCAATCTCTTCAGACACCTTCACCGGCTTAGTTTTCTCGTTACTGCCTAGCCAGCCGGCTTTATCGGCTACAAAAGCGCCCACCTTAGCCAAAATGCCGATACCGGGCAGGAAGATGCCGATCAGGTCGGGACCGATTTCAGCCAGCGCCTGCGCAGAATCGTGCGCCAGCCCTTTGAGCCGTCGGGTGTTTTCCTGGGTGAGGGCACTCTTGACAAGTTTGCTCTCCACATCGCCGGCAAGCAGACGCAGTATCTCGCGGAAGGGCAAATAGGGATCGCCGATCCCGGTCTGCGCATTACAAGTACCGACGGCGACCACCAAATCAGCGTGGCGTGCCTGCGTGCGACGCACAAATTCGGTGATCAGCGTAGTCTTGCCGCTACCCGCTTCTCCTGAAACAAAGCGCACTTGACCTAACCCAACAAGACTACTGTCCAATGCCTGTTCCAGCTGCGCCAGTTCACCCTCACGAGCAACAAAATTCGATTTCATCACATTCTCCTCGGAAAACAATACCAGGTGAACGCCAAAAGGGCCAGGGGGATCGTAGCAGGTCTGAGACCCTCTAAGCTGCTGAGAGAGCCGCTGTGCGGTTTGGACAAATCATCAACCCCATCTTGGTAGACACAGGCACTTAAACGCTCCCTGTGGTTCACCCGGCGTCTTTGACTTTCAACCTGCTACGAAAACCCACCACCACCAGTTTATGCGCCACGTTATACGCCATTTCATCCCGTTATGCGCCATCCTATTGAGCCACCGTGTAGCGGGTTCCTCTTTTGACACCAATCTGGCGCACCCAACCAGTCTGCACCAATCCAGTCAAATCCCGCGTGGCGGTACGTTGAGACACATTGAACAACTGCCGGTAGTCCGCGTTGCTCAACTCTTTATCTTCGTTGACCATCAACCGCAGGGCCTCGATCTGCCGTTCGTTCAGCCCCAGGGTGCGCAGGTAGATTTTCCTTCGGGATCAAATCCTGATCAGCTTCTGTCCCCAGAATCGTCCCCTAATCGTCCCCTAATCGTCCCCAGAATCGTCCCCGGCAGGGCCGGTCAACACGTAATGCACGCCCCGGCCTCTACCCCGTCGGACAACCAGCCTCTTTTGAACCATCTCCTGCAACTCGCGGTACGCCTCGCTTCTTTGCAC
>JAUWHU010000476.1 GCA_030605705.1 Thermoflexia bacterium
AGCAACGGCGGGGGGGCGAAAAGCGGCGCGACACCGGTGAGCAGCGTGAGCAGCGCTCCCAGCGGCAGCCACACTCCCCACAGTCGCCGGGCCAGCTGCCGCCCCAGGGTGTGCCAGCCCGCTGCGAGGAGCACCGCCAGGGCCGGCGCCGCCGGGAACAGCAGCCGCCCCCCGGTCGCCGGGGTGATGGCGTTCCAGCGGATCCACGCCGCCACGATGAGGGCGAACCACGTACCCATGAGGAATAATCCTTCCCGTCGCGTGCGTGTCCAGTTCCGCCAACCTACGACGACGCCGAGCATACCCCCGCCCAGCAGCAGGAAGAACGGCCAGTAGAGGGCGCGCGGGTAGAAAGAACATGGCAGCTGCCCCCAGTAGGAGCGTGTCATGAGTTGGAAGGTTCCCCAGACGTTGGTGTGACCTGTGTTGCGTCCGACTTCGGCCAGCATGGGAGTGAGCGCGGTGAGGTCGCCGTAGAGGCGCAGGTTGCGCGCCAACCACGGTGCGACCAGGAGCAGCGCGGGCAGTCCCAGGAGCGCGACCTGGCCGAGGAGCTTGAGGAAGGGGGTGCGCGCTCGCCAGGCATAGAGCAGCAGCGCGCCTCCGCCCAGGGCTAACAATCCCAACCCGCTGAGCTTACTCAATCCGGCCAGCCCCGCCAGCAGGCCAAACCTTACCAGCCGGGTGGGCGTGGGGCCGTTTTGCCACAGCTCCACCAGGAGTACCAAGGCCCACGTCGCCAGCGGCGTGACGAGGTTGTCGTTGTTGACCCCCGCCGCGACTAAGAGGAACTGGGGGTTGAAGGCGACGCTGGCGGCGGCTAACAGGGCCGGGCCGGGTGACAGGAGTCGCCGCGCCAGCACCCACGTCCCGGCGACGGTGGTCAACTGCAGCAGCGTGGAAAGCAGACGTAGCCCGTGGACAGTGCGCCGGTGCCCTTCCCACGGCGGCCCGGCGTAGGCGTCACGCTGCCAGGTGACTTTGTTGTAGTAGGTGGCGGATGTGCCACAGTCTACCAGTTTACCCGGGATCGGCGTGGCGGTTGGCGGAGAGGTGGGCAATCGCCAGAGCCGCACCCAGCCTGCGCCGAGGATGTGGTAGAGCGGCGGTTGGGAGGCTTCTTGCCGGACGCGGAACCCGGCCTCTTCGGCCTCTCCGTGGCTGGGTAGGTGTCCCGTCACTGCGATGTGGCGGATGACCTCCGTGTGCTCTATCTCGTCTAAGTTCTCGTAGGCCGGGACGGTGAGGTTCCACGCCAAGCTGAGGATCAGGAAAACGAGCAGCAAGCTGAGGAGACCGGTGTGCTCTTTGCGGAGTGGTAGGAATTTATGCATGGTCATGTTGTTTTTATAGAATTACCTGTATGAGCCTACTGAAAAAACCAAAAGCTTCAACGCAGAGGCGCAGAGACGCCAAGAAAATTAAAGGGTAGATCAAGATTTGTCTAGTCAAAGGTCTCGATTTTCAAAAATATTGAAGCATCATTCAAGAATCTCTGCGACTTGGCGTTATGGGCACTGCCTGCCCATACTACGTCTGCGTTAAAATTAGCCCCTTTTTTCAGGGGAGTCCTGTAGCTGTTCCGAAAATAAGTTAGTGACTGATCATTTGCCATTTGCCATTTGCCATTTGCCATTCGCCATTCGCCATTTGCCATTCGCCATTCGCCATTCGCCATTCGCCATTTGCACATTTGCACATTTGCCATTTGCCATTTGCCATTTGCACATTTGCCATTTGCCATTTGAGATAGTATAACCGTTTTTCGTGGCTTCTCAATAACCTGGGGGCGAATAGCTGTGGAGGGACGAAGATTTACCGCAAAGACGCTGAGACGCAAAGACGCTAAGACGCTGAGACGCTAAGACGCTGAGACGCTAAATGGTTTGACAAATCCCTTGTCCCGACTATAATCACGAGGTTGAGCCTTTCATCCAAGGCCTTCGGCCTCCTGGCAGCCCCTCACGTGGGCTTTCAGGGGGAAACGGGGCCTTTATTTTTTGTATGCAGGGGTGTCCATGAACAAGAACACAAACGTTACTTTAGTCCTGATTCTATTGTTGGCTCTCGTTGCTGCTTACCTCGTCCTGCCTTTGCAGCACCCGGCCTGGGCGAATTCCCTCTTCTTCTGGCAACCGGAGGACGCGCGCAGTCTGGAGTTTCGCCAGGGCCTGGATTTGCGGGGAGGTTTGCAGGTGCTGATGGTCGCCGATCTGCCGGAGGATGCAGAAATTACCTCCGGCGCATTGGAAATGGCGCGACAGGTCGTGGAGAACCGGGTGAACGCCCTGGGCCTCACCGAGCCGGTCGTGCAGGTGCAAGGCGCCCGCCGCATCATCGTGGAACTTCCCGGTATTGATAATCCCGAACAGGCGGTGGATACCATCCGCGAGACGGCGCTGCTGGAGTTCGCTGAGCCGCCGCTGGACGTGGGATATGAGGGCTTGCTGCCCGGCACGCCGGTCACCACCACCTTTGGGATGGCGGCAACAGGTACCCTGACCAATTCCACTTTGTTCAATACGGTCATGGCCGGTGATGCGTTGAAAGATGCGTTCCCCGACATGGACCCCCAGACGAACGAGTGGATGGTGCGATTTGAGCTGCAGTCCGAAGGCGCGGATTTCTTCGGCGACTATACCGCCACTCACATTGAGCAGCTGTTGTGTATCATTTTAGATAAACAGATTGTCTCTTGCCCGGTGATCAAGAGTGAGATTCCCGATGGCAAGGGAACCATTTCCGGTGGGTTCACTTACGAAAGCGCCGACCGGTTGGCGATCCAGCTGCGCTACGGCGCGTTGCCGATCCCCCTCAAGATCGAAAGTTACAAGGCTATCGGCCCTTCGCTGGGGAGAATATCCGTTGACAAGAGCATCCGGGCGGGCGTTATCGGCCTGCTCGTCGTTTTCCTGTTCATGCTCATCTACTACCGTTTGAACGGTCTGGCGGCCGACCTGGCGCTGGGGTTATACGTCTTGCTGAACCTTTTGCTGTACAAGATGGTACCCATCACCATGACGCTGCCGGGCATCGCCGGCTTCTTGCTCTCAACGGGGATGGCGGTGGATGCTAATATCCTGGTCTTCGAGCGCATGAAGGAAGAGATCCGGCGCGGTCGCTCGTTGAACAGTGCTGCCGAGGCGGGCTTCGCGCGCGCCTGGACTTCTGTACGGGATTCCAACCTGGCTACGCTGCTCACCTGTGCTGTTCTTTACTTCTTCGGGAACGCTTTTGCGGCCAGCCTCGTCAAGGGTTTCGCCATCACCCTGGCTCTGG
>JAUWHU010000381.1 GCA_030605705.1 Thermoflexia bacterium
CATCCGCCCCAAATCCGTGGAGAAATTCAAAGACAAAATCCGCAAGTTGACCGTCCGCTCCCATAACCTCGACCAGCAAACCATCAGAACCCTCAATCGGGTCATCTTGGGGTTTGCCCATTACTTCGCCACCCCTTTTAGTACCGTCAAACGACAGTTTGACCGGCTGGACCGCTGGCTCCGGAAACGCTTGCGCTGTATCAAATTCAAGCGCATTAGCAAACTCGATAACTGGCGACTGCGTAATAAACACCTCACCCGTCTGGGTCTGGTGTCCTTATACAGCCTGGTGTCATAGTGTGTCAGTGATTTCCCTTATGTGGGCAAGGTAACGGGAGCCGCCCGGTGCGGGAAAGCCGCACGCCGGTAAATAGGGGGAATTGACCCCCTGGCGGCAACGGGGGGCGGGTGGTAATCCCACCCGCCTACCCACTTGAGATAGACTATCTTGAGCAGCTAAGAAATTAGGGTCTCTGGGACTTGGCGTGGTAAGTGCCACGCGACGTAAATTTTTCACCACAGATTACACGGGTTACACTGATTTTTTACTTTTTTCCGTGCTAATTCGTGAAATCCGTGGTTAATTTTAACTCGACCACACGAATTCCCAAAGAGCCAGAAATTACTGCTTCTTTGGCGTTACGGCACGTAGAGTGGGAACAGGTGGCTTCGGTGTCTGCGGACGCTCCGGGAGTTTGGGCTTAAGTGGTTCTATCTGCGGGGGTTGAATATCCTGGGGCATTAAAGTCTGCCCACGCAGGTAGGCGCCCTCGTTAGTCAACAAGGACTTGACCGCCATGTCACCCCAGACGCGACCGGTTTCCAGGATCTCCAGCCGGTTGGCGTGAATGTTGCCACGGACGGCTCCCGCAATGGAAACATTACTGGCCTTGATCTCCGCGATGATCTTGGCGCTCTCGGTAACCACCAGGTTCCCGGTGATTACGATGTTCCCCTCCACTATCCCTTCGACGCGCAAGCCGCCATCTCCCTGAATATCGCCCTTGATGTGCGTGTTCGGGCCGATGGTTGTCTCAATCGGCTGAGCGGCTGCCGGGCGAGGGCGGGATGACGTTGAGCGCGGCTGCTGCCGCCCCGTAGGCTGAGTCTTTTCTTTTCCAAACATAACTATCCTCCTCAAAAAAGTTAGAATATATCCAATTCCATCATATCCGGCCCGACAAAATTGTCAAAAACCGGCCCAGGCCATTCGCCATTTGCATATTTGACTCCCCCTGAAAAAAGGCGTCTCACCACGGAGGACACGGAGAAGATACAGAAAATTTGATGTTTGGTTCAAGAAAATTCCACTTCACACGTCAAAAAAATTAATTTTCTCAAGGTCAAGTTTAAAATCTCTGCGCTCTCTGTGTCCTCTGTGGTGAAATTCTTAGTTTTTTCAGTAGACTCACATTTGCCATTTGCAATTTGCAATTTGTAGCTAACTTTCAACCATTTGACGGGCCACACCCAGCGACTGCTGTTCCTCGGAGCTCAGGCTATGGGCGGCACGCCAGCTCACGAGCGGCTTGGCGTAAAGCCGTGTCTCGTCACGCCCGTGGAGGCCAGAAATGATCACCCCGTTGCCCTGCGCGTCCACCAATGCCAGGGAGAAGCTCTGATCACCTCCAACATTGGCGAAGGCCCGGTAACGCACAATGCCATGTCCCTGGATAGTGTGAGGGAGAACCGCTTGCACATGCTCCAGGGCCGCCCGCACATCGTCCAGACGCGCTCCCTGTTGTTCCAGCCTCTGCAGCACACCGGCCACCGCGATTTGGTCCGTGTCCTCTTCCAACGCCAGGATCTGCCGGGAACGGTCTTCCAGCTCCCGCAGACGTTTCTCCAGCGTGTAGATCTCATACGCGGCCACGAAGAGCAAAATCGTCGCGGCGATCACCCACGGAGTCAATACGTTATCCATGCATTCTCCTGATAAACGTGAAATCGGAATCATTATACGCTTTTTTCCGGCTCTGTCTAACTGCACGCTGAGAACACAGGACAAACGACCCATTCCTACGTGAAGAAATAAAGTTGAATTATATGGCCGTTGGGTATATACTTTCAGGAGCGATAAACTGCAAAGAGGTGATCCCATGAACGCGCGTATCGGCATCCGTCTGGAAGATAAAAATGCCTGGGAGCGGCGCACCCCGCTGATTCCGGCGCACGTCAAAATGTTGCGGGAGCAACACGGCATCGAGGTTTATGTACAATCCTCCCCCCTGCGGGCCTTTAGCGAGGACGAATATGCGCAGGCCGGCGCCAGCATCGTACCGGAACTATCCGCGTGCCCCGTGATCTTTGCCATCAAGGAAATTCCGCCGGAAGTTCTGGAACCACGCAAGACCTACGTTTTTTTCTCCCACACGATCAAAGGCCAAGAACACTCCATGCCCATGCTGCGACGTTTACTGGAGCTGGGCTGCCAGTTGGTTGACTACGAAAGAATTGTGAACGAGAAGGGACGCAGAGTCATCTTTTTCGGCAACTACGCCGGACTGGCCGGGATGATGGACACGCTGTGGGCGTTGGGGCAACGGTTGGCCGGGGAAGGCCTGGAGACGCCCTTCAGTGACATCCGCCACACCCTGCAATACGCCGACCTGGCAGCGGTCAAAGCTGCCATCCGCGAGGCCGGACAGCGCATCGCCACCGAGGGATTGCCCGCAGCACTCACACCGTTGATCTGCGGCTT
>JAUWHU010000464.1 GCA_030605705.1 Thermoflexia bacterium
TCCCGTGATCTCCAGATCCACGCCGGGGTAGAGGTCCACGTAGCGCACACCGCCCCACACCGGCACGTCCGCGTACCAGGGGACCGGATCGTCCCCGTGATAATAATTGCCCACCGTTGGCCGCCGATCAAAGGACTCCAGGCGCGGGCGGGGGTTGGCACCGGGGAAGCTCAGTTTAAGGTTGACGGTTTGCCCGCGCCCCGTCGTCGTCACCCACAAAGCATCATCCGCCAGCCAGAGCGCTCCACCATTAGCCCCGCTCACCATGAAGCGGGCGCCTGCGGCAAACTGGCCGACGTTTTCGACGAACAGCAGGTTGGACGTATTGGCTGGTACAGATACCGGCTCTTGCGACGGCCGAGCAAGCGGCGACGAAACCACGACAACCGGCAGTAGCAATAATCCGATGACCAGGGGGATGGAAAGCCATTTTGCAATATATGAAACCTTCATGTCATACCTCCTCAGCGAGCGAGTCAGCGCCGCATCACCAGCGGCAGGTAAGTGTCAAAGTGGTCCGTCCGGCGCAGCAGGTTGCCCGCCGGGTCATAGCTGTAAACCAGGAGCTTGCCCTGACCATAGTTTGCCGATGTCAGGCGACCACTGCGATCGTAGGTGTAGGAGACAGTGCAGGCGTTGGAAGTTGGCGAGTTTGCAGGTGGCGAGTTTGCGGGTGGCATGTCTGCATGTGGCATGTCTGTATATGATGAGCTGGCAAGGGAGACGTTGACACGTTCGAAGCCCTGCCCCCATACTCCCGTGCTCTCCCACTCCCTAGCTCCCGCCCTCCCTTGCTCCCCAGCTCCCACGCCCCTCACGGATAAAAGCAGTACCAGGGCCGCGATAAGCCCCCAGAGGGCCATCTTGTGTACTGAGCGTGTTTGAAATTTATGTGTGGTTTTCATTTTGGTTTCTCCTGGTTTCAAGAGTCGTTATTAGTTTTCCAAGTGTGTCTTAAGTCGTGGTCGTTCGTAATTTTTTTACTTGTTCCCTCCACCATCTGGCAGAAAGAGCTTGGAAATGTGCTGCCATGTTTACCTCGTCGGGGCGGAAGAATATGTATATGAAGACATAACATTCTCTGAATTTAAAATATGTTTCCACGCTTTCTGATAGCTCGATTTTCCTCCGGCGAAAGATAATTGTACATTCAAACCATAACCTTCGTAGAGCCACTTACTGAAGTTCTGCCATGCCCGATAGCTGTCCCACTCCTCCCTATCTTTTCTCATCTGTTCTTCATCTCTTTCAATTCGCTCCTGCCATTCTCGTTCCATCTGCTCCCAATAGGCCTTTTCTTCTGCTTCCTTCTGGGCGTGTTCCCTTGCCTCTAATATTCTAATTTGAGCTGCCTCATAATCGAGTCCGTAATATTTTGAGAAAAGCCAACCCCAAAACTGTCCCTGAGGCGACTCGCGCATAGCCTGCTCACGTTGGTTCGCGTTATACCGGAGATGCCATGTGCCCACTTCCCATAAGCTTGAAGCGCCAAATTTCATTGTGAGCATTTGAGGGGAAAATTGACCCAATTGCATCATTTGTCCTAGGCCAAAACCCGTCGCAGTACTTACCCCAAATTTTTCAATAATGGTTTGCGCCGTGCCAGCGACTTCTTCTTCCATGCCTGTTCGATCAATATAATTCATAGGATTCTGTATCGCATATTGATAGGGATTGATCGCCTCTGGACGCGATATTCTAGGCCACAGTAGCTCACGGGAGATGAACCGCGCCGTGACCGCGTCATAATATCGCGCGCGCATCTGGTAGAACGTGCCCCTATCTCCTTCCTGTCGAATACCCCACTGCCCCACAAAGGTGAAGGGTTGTGAATTACTTCCCTGATGATGGAGCAGTTTCCCATAAGGTTCGTAGGTGTAGGCGTCGGTTAGACTCCCGCTTTCGTCAGTCAACGCCAGGGTGGAGCCGGTGCGGTCGAAGTGATAAAAATAAACCTGGTTTCCGTTCTGCGCATCAATCATATAGAGCAATCGCCCATTGGGAGTCCAAACGTAGTAGCGTTGGTATTGAGCAGTATTTTCATCCTGCTCGGCTACAATGGGCGTCAGGCTCAGGGCATAGTTGTAGTAATAATGAGTGGTCTGGACACCTTCAGTGCGGGTTAGCAGATCCCCCAAGCCGTTGTAGGTCAGTGATACGCTGTCCACGCCTGTCAACCGCGAGGTACCATCCCAGGTATAGGCATGCTGCGGATCGGTGGTCAGGCGGCCCTGGGCGTCGTAGGTGTAGCCGGGATTGCTCACCTGGGAGGCGGCGTCAAAGGTGTACTCGATGGTGTCGGTGACGATATACTCGCCCGGGTCCAGGGGCAGGTCCATCACCGCCTGGGTGACTTTGCCAGCGGCGTTGTGGGTGTATTGCAGGTCGATCAGTGTGCCCTCCTGGATGCGGGTCAGCCGCGAGGCGGCATCCCAACTCAGGGTGGCGTCCACTCCATTGGATCGCTGCACGCTGATCAGCCGCCCGTCATCGTCATAAGTGAACTGGACGGTAACACCCGTCAGATCATCTGTGACTTGCGTGGGCCAACCGCGGGAGTTGTATTGATAAGTCACCATGAATAGACCGTTTGCGTAGGATACAGATGCTAATCGCCCGCTGTCATCATAGGTTGCACCAAATGTATCACCTGTACTCGTGTCGGTAGTGCCAGTACTCTGCCCCATCTCGTTATATTTGAAAGATATGTCATTGGTTGCAGTCAGGCGATATACACGATCATACGTAAATGTTAAATCAAGGGCATTCACACTTTCGATAGATCTTTGCAAACGGGAGGCTGAATACTGCTGCCGGGTGACATTGCCCACCGCATCGTAAGTGCGGGTCTCGGTAGTCCCGTCCGGGTACGTGACTTGATTCACCCACCCACGTTGGTTGTAAGTATACAGCCACTGGTTTTCCAAAGGATCGGTGTTGTGTTGTAATCGCCCCATGGTTGTATAGGCAAAATCCCATTCCTGCCCTCGAAGGTCGCGTACAGTCTCTAATAAACCCAGATCGTTATATTCGTAAGCCGTTTTTCCTTCATCTGGGAGCGTTACACTGGTGATCAGGCTGCGCGGGTCATAAGCATAGCGGGTAGCCTGTCCCTCAGGGTCAGTACTGGCCAATACGCGGCCCAACTCATCGCGGGTCAGTGTGGTACGCTGTCCCAGGGGGTCGGTCATCGTGGTCAATCTCCCCAACGGATCGTATCCGTAAGCCGCGGTATGACCCAGCGGGGTTGTTGACGATACCTTCAAGCCCTCATCATCATGCTCACTCTGCCAGAGGTTCCCCGCCGGGTCGGTAATCTGGTTTTGCCAGCCTCGGGGGTCATAACTATATTGAGCGATATTCCCTCCAGAGTCGGTAATGGATTTCAGGCGGTTCCTGTTATCGTATGTATAGGTTGTTGTTTTCCTCCGGCGGTCCGTGCTCGTCAGTATTTGATCCATCAAGTCATAAGTGTAGTTGCTGGTCTTGTTCAGTGGATCGGTTTCTGTGACCAAGTTGTCATTGGTATCGTATGTATAGGAAGTCACAAATCCTGATTCGTCGGTGACAGTCGTTAAACCATCGTTCAAGTTGTATACCAATTGCACAGAGTTCCCACCTGGATGATTAATTTGATTCCAGCGCAGATAGATATCATAACCATAGGTGGTGACGCCCGTGTCAGAGTCGCTGCTGGAGGCCAGCGTGCCGTCCGCGTTGTACACATAATCCGTCAGACCCCCGGCGGGATTGATAATACGGGTCACCTGTCCCTGTGCATTGTGCTGGTAGTCCCAGGTATTGCCAGCCTGATCGGTGCGGGTCGTCAGATTCCCACCAGCGTCGTAAGCAGATGTCTCGTAGCTGCCATCGGGATAGTCTACCCGAGTTCGATAGTAGGCCGTCAGCAAAACCGAGTCGCTGTTGAGAGGGTTGGTGTACGTATGGGCCTGGGATGTGTACGTATAGGTCAGAGTATCATTGTTGTTGTTGACGATAGTGGCCAATTGGCTGCTTGCAGGATCATACGTGAGGGAGGTGCTGTCCCCCAGGCGATCTGTCTGGGTTCGGAGGTGATGCTGACCATCGTAGACCATCTGCGTTCGATTGCCCAGAGCATCCTCGCTGCCGATGGCCTGCCCCTGGGCGTTGAAATAGTGCATCATGCGCCCTCCATCGGCGTACACCTCGGCGTTGCGGAAGCCGCTGAAATAAAAGGTAGTCGTGTTGCCCAGGGCGTCGGCCTGGGTCTGCACCCGTCCCAACTCATCGTAGACGTTGGTGACGACGGTGTTGCCCCGGGGCCGTGTGACCGAGACCAGGCGGTGGTTTGAGTCATAAGTATAGTGAGTAGCGTTTCCCTCTGCGTCACGAAAGGTGGTCAGTTCGTCACCGGTGTACTCGAAGGTCACGGCGCGGCCGGCCTGGTCGGAGACAGAGGTCAACAGAGTCCCGCTATAGACGAGGGTGAGGGTTTGTCCCAGGGTAGGGGCGCCGACGGACAGGAGCTGACCGTCAACATCGTAGGTGTAGGTCAAGGTGTTGCCATTGGCATCCGTCCAGACCCGGCCGCGGCCATCCGCATCGAAGATCATACAGGTATTGCCCGGCCCCTGGGCATAATGGTAATCGCCATTTTGGAGCAGTTCCCAGTAAATGCCGGGCGGGGGATTGTAGGAGCCATCGGCTAACAGAACGTATTCTACTGTTGTGTCGCCAAAATGCGCCGTGACCGCATTGTCGATCAATTGCTCCATGGCCCATTCCGTTGCCAGATCAGCGGTCATCCAGCCCTGGATGTTCTCTTCGTTTTCCAGCACGTCCAGGATCACCTGGGCATAAACGATGAGGCCCGCGGCGTCGGTGGGTTGACGTTGGCCCAAGCCCGCCCTGTAATCATGGTGGAAGGTCAGGGAAGTCTGTTGGTTGTGGTTCCAACCATAACCCAATGGTCCCAGGTCATCGTTGCTCCCGCTGCTATAAGAACGGCTGAAAGCCAGTTCCAGCAGCCCGGCCGGCCCGGCTTTCAGGTCCAGCGTTTCGACATGGAAGGCCCCGCTGAACATATCCACGGGATCATCGCTTTCCGGGATCACAATTTCGATTTTCCCCCACTTATCGGCTAACTGCTCCTTGATGGTATCTATGATTGCCTTAATCAGCATCTCCAACTCCCAGGAGACCATACCGCCGGCATAAGCGCCGTAGATCCACATCCCCATGCTGCCGCCCTTGTAACCGATATACCCGCTGCCGTACCATTGGTTCAGGTTGATAAAGCCATCCTCCGGCAGTACGAAGGTGTAACCGTCGTAGATGTGGTCCTCGATGAAATCCAGATCGTCAGGCAAGTAGTTCTGCAACAGGGGTTTCACCGCGGGCCAGTTGCCGACGTCGGTCAGGAAGGTCATGTTCCCCGCCTCGTTGCCGAGTTGGAGCACCTTGATGCTGGAGAGCGCCTCCCGGTCGCTGCCCTGCATCTGTTCCAACATGCCATGCTCCAGGGCGCTGCCTATCATTGCGTAGGCCCGGTGGGCAGTGAGGGCCGACGCTCCGCCAGACGGCGCGAACGACGTGATGCTCAGGCGCAGATTGATAAAGTACCCCTCTTGCTGGCCCATCAGCCCTACCAGATGATGCTGGATAAAGATCCCCTGCCCAAGCTGGCCCAATAGACGGGTAAACAGATGATCCTCGTGGAAATAGTTCAACCCCATCAGCCATAACCCCTCGCCCCGCACGGGTTCGGAATCGTCCGCGTAGCCAGCGTGGGTGTACTGGGTGAGCAACCGGTTGCGGCTGGCGATCAAATCGGCGGAAGCAGTGTTGAAGTCATGCACGATGACGTAAGCAGAGCCGCTTTGCAGTTGGGTTCTGTCCCATTGATCGGCATAGGTCCCGCCATTGGCCGCGTAGGGGTGGTCCACGGTGAGGGTTACCTCATACCACCCACCTGGAGCAGTTGTGTCCCCGGTAGCCACCGCGGTCCCATCCACCCGCAGGACGGGCTTGTAATTGTCAGCAGCATCGTAAAAGATGGAGACCCGTTGCCCGGCGATCTCATAGGTTCTGAAGGTGTGATCAATCCCCCGGTGCTCGATGCGCAGGGTGTGGCGGTAGGCGTCTGGAATACTCGGGTACGTGCTCTCGTTGGTCACATTCAGGGCGTAGGGCAACTCTGTGGGGTAAGCCGTCATCTCGGTGGCGGTTATCTCGCGCCCGCCGGTGACTTCGGCCAGGGTAACGTCGGGCAGATTGGTTTGGATATAGTCCACCAGGTTCATGCTGTAGGTGATCAAGTCGGCCTGAACGTTGGCTTCGTTCATGTATTGCACCAGGTCGGCGGCCACGATAGCCCCCTCCTGGGCGTCGGCCATAAACGCTGCCCGGTCGTAGCCGCTGGCCGTGGTCAGGTCAATACCGGCGATATTCGTGTGCTCTTTCATCGCCGGGTCGAAGACGTATGTCTGGCTGCTGATACTCGCCTCGGCCCAGGCACGGGTGATCCGATAGCCGCCTCCTAGAGGCGTTGTCGGGATGCCGCCGATGGCCAACGCGTTGACAACGGAGGCATTCCCCACTCCGAGCCAGTTCGCCAGTGTCGCCGTGCTGTAGGTGACGTCCCCAACAACGTAATCAGCCGTATAACCTGCCGCCCGCATGAGGGCGATGAACAGCGAGGTCTGATCCCAGTCGTTGCCCCGCCCGGCCAACAGGGTAGCGGTCGCCCCGTTGACTGAGCCAAAGGTGGGGACGTACTCGACGTGGTTATGGACGTAATCAAAAATGAGTTTGGGATCGTTCTCCAGGGCGCGAGCCAGAGTCTGGATTTCGA
>JAUWHU010000146.1 GCA_030605705.1 Thermoflexia bacterium
TCTCTGGCGAGGAAAACCGGTGCATAGCACGGTCATCCGCCGGGCGCTGCTGGCCGGCAGGCTGGTTGAAGCCAACGAGTTACTGGGACGGCCCTATCGCCTGGCAGGAGTGATCGTCCACGGGGCACACCGGGGGCGGACGTTGGGTTTTCCCACCGCGAATCTAAACATCCCGGTGGAACGTCTACTGCCGGCGCAGGGGGTCTACATCTGCCGGGCGCATCTGGCGGAAGAAACTTACGGCGCTGTGACCAACGTGGGCACGCGCCCCACCTTCGATCACGGCGAAACGACGGTGGAGACCCATCTCCTGGACTTCTCGCGCGATATCTACGGGCAACGGCTACGGCTGGACTTTCTGGCCCGCTTGCGCCCGGAGTCGAAGTTTGGCTCAGCGCGTGCGCTGAGCGCGCAGCTGCGCCAGGATGTGGCCCAAGCACGGGTGTGGTTGGACGAGCAGCAATAGTTTCCCCACGCCGGGCGACCTCCCTACTGCACATCTCCTTGCAGGACGGGGATGATTTTCTCCATCACCTCGGCGGCATCCAGGTTATACAGATTCCCGTAGAACTGGTTGATTTCCTCCAGCATGTCCACCTGCCCCAAACGCGCCGGATGAATTTTGCCGGCCAGCCAGGTAAGTCCTAAAATCCAACGGGTATCTGGCTGATCCCAGCTATAGAAATCTTTGGGGAAGGCGTACAATTGTCCCGCCTGAACCGCTCGCAATTCTTCCCATTGCGGATCGGCCTGCAGCTGCGTGACCACCTCGTCCACATCGGTGAGGTAACTGATGATGAAGATCTGGTCCGCATCCCAGGCTGCGATTTGCTCCAGGCTCACGACCGTCCAACCACCGCCGGGCGCGGCTTCCGTCCAGAGAGGCGCGCCGCCGGCCAATTCCGTCAGCTGGGTTTGGATCCACATCGCCGGCGGTACCTTGAACGCGACCTCGCCGCCCCGGTCAGTGTATTGCAGGAGCAGGACGCGGGGCTTTTCCTCCTCGGCCAGTCCCTTCATTGCCGTGGACACTCGATCCATCTGCAGCTGATAAAACTCGATCACCGTTGCAGCCCGCTCCGGGTCGCCGAAAAGCAGGCCTAAGGTGGTCAGGTCCCGCACGTACTGCTCAGGATTCTCCAAATCCAGGTAGACCACGGGGATGTCCAGCTGTTCCAGCGCATTGCCCATGGATTCCGCCATAAAGCTTTTCAGGAGCACCACATCGGGCTGCGCCGCCGCGATCTCGTCGGCGCCGGAATCTGCCGAGAAGCGCATCTTCTGTGCGTAGTCAGGGTCAAGGAGCGCCATGAAATCATCGGAACGTTGCGTGGCGCGGGTCAGCGCGCTGACTCGCGCCGGAGCCGCCGGGAAGAGGTAGACCGCATCGTTCAACATGAAGTTGGCCCTGCCGGCGATCACTATCCGCTGCGGCGGTTCTGCGAAGGTCACGGAACGTCCCCGCGCATCCACGATGGTCACTTCGGCGGAGGTCGCCTCGGTGGGAGGGGTGTCTTCAGTGGAGCGGCACGCCGTCAAGGCCGGAAACGCCAACAAAGCCAGTATAAGCCAGACAAAGAACAATTTATGTTTCAACATCTTCTTTCCTCCGATCAATGGGATGGGGTTTATCTGAGCACAAACGTCAAACGTCAGGCGTCAAACGTCAAGCCAGTGCGTCAAGCGCGGACAAAATTTCAACCTGTGCAGCTAACCCGGCCTCAGACGCAAAACCAAAAACCTTAGCGTCTTGGCGACCTGGCGACTGGGCGTTTTTTTTAACGCAAGGGCGCAAAGGCGCAGAGACGCAAGGATTTGTCTTTTTCTTTGCGACTTAGCGTCCTGGCGACTGGGCGTTTTTTTTAACGCAAGGGCGCAAAGGCGCAAGGACACAAGGTTTTTTTGTTTTCTTTGCGACTTGTCGTCCTGGCGTCTTGGCGTTAAAAAACGCCCAGATGTATCAATCCATGTCCTCTCCTGCCACAGGTCGCAGAGTCTGTTCACAGACGTTGAGCCATTCCAACATGGCCTGCACCTGCCCCAGACGGAACTCGTAGACCAGCCACACATAAGGCTGTTGCTCACGGAGACCTTCGGCCTGTCGCTGCCACGTCGCGCACCAGCTCTGGCACGCTTCACGCTGGCGCTCCAACAATTGCCGCACGGCGTCCGCCCCTTCAAAACGGGCGAAGTAGAGCTTGGCGAGGAATTCTAAGCGCAAATCACGGCCATGCTCAACCGGGGTCTCAGTCCAGGCCCGCAGCGCGTCCTGCCCGGCCTCCGTCAGCCGGAAGACCTTGCGCGGGGGACGGGATTCCTGGGGCACGCGAGTGTGGGTCACGTAACCGCGTTGCTCTAACTTAGCAAGCAGCGCGTAGAGCTGGCTCTGCTTCAGCCGCCAGACCAGCCCCAGCCCCTCGGCGGTCGAGAGCTGCTGGTGAATTTCGTAGCCATACATGGGACGTTGGTGCAAAAGTCCCAACAGGCTCCATTCTACCGTCAGGGGAAGCGCGCTCATGGGACTCATGGTTCCTCCTGTGCTGAACGGGCTTAAAGTCGGTTACTCACTCGTCGTATACTCATTCAATGAGTATACATGTTCAGCCGCTGCTGTCAAGCAGGAAATGGGGGAACGACTCACAAGCTTGGGACAGCCGGCTCGATGGGCCAGAGGCCAGGGGTCAGGAATCCGATACCGAATTGGGCAAAGGGCACTCGGTATCGTACGGGCCGGCAAAATGCTGCGGCGACTCATCTAGCCGGTAATGCGCCCCGCGAGAGTGACGATTGTGCCAGGCAGCGCCGGTGATGATCCAG
The DNA here is from genome assembly GCA_030605705.1 of Thermoflexia bacterium. GTDB lineage: Bacteria > Chloroflexota > Anaerolineae > B4-G1 > SLSP01 > JAUWHU01. The sequence goes on from JAUWHU010000146.1 coordinate 2,818, forward strand.
GCGGCCTGTGCCATATTGCGCAGCCCGATCAAGTTGTCATTCAGGCGCGTGGAACGGTAGAACTTGTCAATGGCGCCCCATAGATGATTGAGGTCCTGCAAAGCGCGG
>JAUWHU010000132.1 GCA_030605705.1 Thermoflexia bacterium
TTGAAGTAGAATTCCAGAAATTGATCCGCGCCCAGGGTCAGATAAGCACGACCGTTGACAATTGGACCTTCGGAGTGCAAGGCAACGTGATCAACGGCCTCTACCGTTGCCAGGGCGCGCAGGAGTTCTGACGCGAATTCCTCTACCAGGGCGTCTTGATGGCTTCATAATGCTGCTTCAGGGTCACCGCCTGTTCCCAGTCCCAGAAATCCTTCTCGACCTCGTACGCATAGGCATCTCCTTCCAACGTTCCCCCGGCACACTTCTCAGAGAAGGCCTCAAAAGACATGGCCCATTTCGCCTCGAAGCCCGCGATCTTCCCTTCCAACGATTCCAACTTGAGAGCCAGGTATTCAGAGAGTACCTTGCGCAGCGCGAAGTCCATATCTGGAATTTCCGCCAGCTCAGTCAACAGGACACCCAGTTGAGGCGGCAGGGAGAGACGAGACGCTGTATACGGATACCTGTGTGCAACTTCCCTGACTTTGGCTCCCATCTTCTGTTCTCCTCAACCATTTCCGAATTGCTGCAGTGTCACCCGCCGCAGCGTGTCACGGCCATCCACGCTCACCCGCGTCCGCTGTTGAATCGCCGCCCAACCGTAGACCATGTGATCCGTCACCACCACGCAGTCTCCCACGGCCAGCGGTGGCCCAGCGCCCAACGCAAAGAGAGACTCCCTGGATTCAGGGCTACGGCATGTCGCAAGGTCTGTGCGATATGCTCCGTGCTCTCGCCGGCATCCAAAGCGGCATAAAAAGGATAGTCACCAGATGCAAAGTCCGCCTGGGCCATGAGGGCGTCGCGCAAGGCCAACATTCCTGCATTGCCCATCACGACGCTCGCCAGTGGCAGAACGGATGATAGCAGCAACGGCACGCTCGTCAAGAGAGACCAGCGCAGCAGTCTGTTTTTTCCTGCCTGTCCCAGGCATACCTCTGAACAATTACAGACACTCTTCAATTCCTTGATCTTGTCTCTTCCAATAGCCGCCAGACTTCACACTAACGGCGTAGAGCGTTACAGAATCACCCCGCAAGATTTGCATCACCCGCGAGAATCATGGTTTGCCATTTGTCATTCGCACATTCGCTATTTGCCATATTATCTTTAGTCGGTTGGCGGGATGGTCATCTCTAATGGATAGGTTTTTTGCAATTGCCGAAGTTGGACCAGCGCAGCTTGGATTTCATTGTCTGAAAGTTCGCAAGGTTAGATTATTCCATCGGATTGAACGGTTGGACCAGCGCAGCTTGGATTTCATTGTCTGAAAGAATAGTTCTTGTGCGCTCGAACCACATAGACATTGCTTCGCCACTATCTATACGTTCAACTAATTCGTTCAAACGCTCGGGTAGTTTTGGCAGCAGTCCTGATTCTTCTGCTTCATACCAAAATCGTTGCGGGTTCAAACTACCTGGCTGTAACAGTAAAATTGCCAGCAAGTCAGCTACATCCTTGTCACGTTGGGCTATAAGTTTGGTAATAAAAATACTCTCCAACGACAGCACCGGGAGTAGAAAGTCCAGATCAGAGGGCTGACGAAATTGGGGCTGGTGATGTGTGAGCAAAAAGATTGAGGCTGAATTCAGATCCGTGATACCGTCAAGCGCAATATTGATTTCGATTGTCTCTTGTCCTATTATCTTTGTGGCTGTAATCCATACATCTTCAGCAGTAAGAGAATAACCTTACTCGATCAACACTTGTTTTAGGCGTAGCCAATGTTCACTGCTAATAGCCAAATCCAAGTCCTGAGAGACGCGCAATAAGCAATTATAGGCGCGAACACTAAAAGCACCGATAACAAAGACCGGGATTTGGGCTTCCTGGCACATCACCAGAATGGTCTTGAGTTCAGCTTCAAGCAAGTTGCACACTGATCATTTCCCGTTGCAGGCGTAAAGGCCGCAAAATATCTTTCAGAGTGTCCGGAAGTATAGCTGTCACGTTGGAAGGCAGGATAACTTGTGTCTCAAAACCCGGTATTTTTAGCAGTGCCTGCCCTGCTTCATAATTGATCATGCGGATGATTTCTAGTAGACGATAGCCCAACCAGGATGAACTTGTTTCGCTGAAAAGATATACCCAATCGAGAGTCTCTTTTTGCCTGATAAGCAAGGCCGCGATCTCTGAAAGGCCAATTTGGGTTTTGGAATTGCGCAGCAGATCAATACATAGATCCTCGGCTGAGATGAAATTTAACCCGTGGTGGATTATGCGTCTCGCGTATCGTTTTTGAGTTAAAGGTGGTTCTATGATCACCATGCGGATTGCCAGACACGCTTGACGCAATGTGGGTGTTTTAGTGAACACCGTCCAAGGCGGACGCAACGCGACCTGCCAGGTTGCCTTACTCTCCTCCGGTATACAAACGTCAACCATTTTAGAAATAGGACGCAACCAACGATGATAAACATAGGCCGCCTGTGGGCCGGTGATCAGGTAGGGTTCAGGCAACGTTTCTGCCTCTGCGACTAAATTAGCCAGAGCATCATTTTTACGGGGCATAGTTTACCTTCCTGTGACACTTGAAGCGGCTCCAACGCACCGGCGGCGGGCTTTCCCATCGCCCATGGCCAGCCTCGGTTCTTTCTCTTCCAATAGTCGCCCGGATTCACGTCAACGGCGTAGCGTGTTACGTGTATCCACGACTAACTGCGCCTGCTGCGCGATCTGCTCCCCTGGGCCAGGGCCAGACAGCGCGCATCAGGCGCCCGGTACCCTTATGGACATTGGTATCGGCACGGATAAGCAAAGTAACGTGTTCAAACAGCATGATGGAGGCGGGTTGAGACTTTGGTTTCCACTACAGAGCGTGGCGAGGCAACTCCCGTGACGCGAATGGCAACCGGTAGACCTTGGCGGCGCAGAGACTCGCCAAGTTCCATAGCAGTGTCGTCCATCTCAGGTTGACGATTCCGGACCATGACAGTCACATCCACACTGTTCGGGTTAAAATGGGCCACCCGCACGCTCCGCACCGCGTTGAGGCCATACGCATCCGCAAACACTTGCTCAATGGCCTGGCGTAGCGCCACATAGTCCACTTCCTGTACCACGTAAGGAACGACCGGTTCACGCAGTTTCATAGCTTTACTCCTCGATTTCGTAAGCAATCCCGACATGCCTCTAACAATACATCCGCCTCTTGCAGCGCCGTCACCGACTGGTCGGCCATATCCGCCGGCGGATATGGCGAATAATCCACCCGATTCCGCATTTCCCGCCAGCGGTTCAGGACATCCCTATAATTTACGCCTAATGCCTGGCCCAAAGCCACCGGTAGCCGCTCATGGTCATCCACATCAGCCCGGCGAATGTGAAGAACCAACGCGCGGGCGGCATGGTACATAGCGTAGTAGCAGCGTGAGATGATCTGCGGCTGGTAGAGAGGTTCATTCACAGCAAGATTCTGGGCAAAGACCAGGTACTCTCTCGCTTTGGCAAAGCGATCTTGGGCCAGCCGATTGATCAATTCATCCACCTGAGACTTGGTCAGATACTCTAACTCCACCAAACGGTAGAGCAAGGCTCCCTGGGATGGTGTAAGCCGTTGCAAGTCCTCAAGCGTTCGCATATTCCCCCACGTCTATTCTATCAAAGCCGGGCAACACCAAGTACCCGGTACCGATCCGGGCGTTAGCATCAGCATGGATGAGCAGTGGGGCTTCCCGTCTAACTGCATTCAGACCACCTTCTGTTGCACATGCCGGTTGATCTCCAACCACTGCCGGTTGATCTCCAACCACTCCGGATGTTCCTTCAACACAGCCAGCACCTCCCGCCAGGAGCGAAATCCGCCTGGGCCATGAGGGCGTCGCGCAAGGCCAACATCCCGGCGTTGCCCAGCACGACGCTCGCCAGTGCTGGGGCACACAGCAGTAATGCGCCTATCAAGAGGCGCCAGCGCAGCAGCTTGTTTTTTCCTGCCCGTCCCAGGCATACCCCTGAACAATTACAGACACTCTTCAATTCCTTGACCTTTTCTCTTTCGCTGGAAGGCTAAACGTAGCCGCCAGGCTTCACATCAACGGCGTAGCGCGCCACAGAATTGATTCTGCCGGAAAAATCTTTTCACCACGGAGCGCAGTGTGGGCAGGCAGTGCCTACAACACGGAGATTTTTTGGTTTAGGTTTGAACAAAATCAACTAATCTCTGCGATGTTCCTACAAGATTTACGTCTTATGCGAGAATCATGGTTTGTCATTTGCCATTTGCGGCCTTGCCGCGTTCCGCGTGTCCACGACTAACTGCGCCTGCTGTGCGATTTGTTCCCAATTATAAGCCGAATGATCCGTCACGATAAGCACACAATCCGCTCTTGCAGCGCCGCGTCCAGGTCAGGGATACGGGTCATCGTCAGGCCATCGTGGTCAAAGACCGGCACATAAGGACTGCAGATCTCATAAAACCACCGGCATCGCGATTTCCTGGCCCTCTCGCCGGGCAATCTCAAGAATTGCGCTGGCATCGTCTTCACGCCAGCGGCGCTCTCCCACAGCAAGCGGTTCGATGCGGCTGTCGGTATAGACACGCAATTGCCATAACAGATTAATCTGTTGGTGAGAATATGGCTCATCAAATTCCGGGGCGATGACTAAAATATCAATATCGCTATCAGGTTTCGCATCACCCCGCGCATGAGAACCAAAAAGGATCGCGCGACTGGCATATACCCCGGCCTGACGCACAGCAAGTAGATACTGCTGCACTACCCTGGTAATTGCTGCTTCAGCCATTCAAAAATCTCCTTGGCCTGCGCCAGTTCCGCGCGCGTCACCTCCACGGGCGGCGCAACCGGCAGCAGGTCTGGATAACGTCCCTCGATTTGGTAACGATCAAACCGCGCCAGGAAAACCATGCGCTCCTCGGATAGCGTCAAGTTCGTCCGTTCTGCCAGACGCAGCAGGGTATGCAACCGAGGCGCCAGATCATTTGTGGTGTGGCATATATGCGCCTTGAGCAGTTTCTCAAGCGCGAGATGTGCAAAGAATAACCCGTGGCGGATTCGCCCGATATTGATAAGCTCAACCGCCACGTCCCAATCTTCCATAGCACCGGCGCGCCAATATGCGATCTGTTTGCTGATATCAATCATGATTTCCCTTATCGCGCGCTTGCGTATACCGCTACTAACGCTGGTAAAATGTGCAACAATTCCAACTGGTAGCGGTATTGTAGCGATGATGTGTCGCCAAGCAGGTCAGGCCAGGCGAGTCTCTCGCAGCAATTGTGCTTCTGTTAGTTGAAAAGTGTCTACCCCATAATCGGCCAGGCGTGAGAGGAAAACCACACGCGGCACGCCACCCAAGCGGGCGGCTGCCCCCGAGGATAGTTGCCCTAATTCATACAGCTTCACAGCAGCTGCCATCCGCAGTGTAGCACCTGTTCTTTCCGGGGACGTTCGCAAACCCAAAAACGCCTCACGCGGTATCTCTATAGTGATCTGACTCATATCTGCCTCCCCAGAAAATAGTTCGACTTGTTCCTTTTTTGCCACGAATTTCACTAATTTCACTAATTTTTCTTCTTTTGCCACGAATTACACTAATTTTTCTGGTTCTTTGGGAATTCGCGTGGTCGAGTTAAAATTAACCACGGATTTCACAGATTAGCACGGAAAAAAGTAAAAAATCCGTGAAAATCCGTGTAATCTGTGGTGAAAAACTTACGTCGCGTGACACTTACCACGGCAATTCCCAGAGAGCCATTTTTCTTTTTCCTTCGTGCAATTCGTGTAATTCGTGGC
>JAUWHU010000024.1 GCA_030605705.1 Thermoflexia bacterium
TCCCGCCACACGCGATAGAGATCTTCAAGATATTCGTGGAGGCTCTGTCCATAGCCGATCTGCCCCTCCACGTCGTAATCCTTGATGGCGTAATAAGGCGGCGACGTGACGACGAGGGCCACACTCTCATCCATCACCTCCGGCATGGAGCGACTATCGGCAATGTAAACTTGAGCGTTGGACATAGTTCCTCTCAGCGATCAGCCGTCAGTTATCAGCCGTCAGCAAACGTCAGGCGTACTTCCCCACTCTTAACTCCTGCCTCCTCACTCCTGAGCTTGGCAACACGCCGCACGTGCCGTCCTCCCTCGAAGTGGCCGTTGAGGAAAGCGTCCACGATGTCCGCCGCGAGGCCCGACCCGATGACACGCCCTCCCAGGGCCAGGACGTTGGCGTCGTTGTGTGCCCGCGCCATCCGCGCCATGTACGGGTCGGTGCAGAGCGCGGCCCGCGCTCCCTGCACCTTGTTCGCGGCGATGGAGATGCCGATCCCCGTGCCGCAGATAACAATGCCCAGGTCGTGTTCCCCAGCGACGACGGCCTGCGCTACCGCTCGCCCGTAATCCGGGTAATCCACCGACGTTTCGCCGTCGTGGGTTCCCCGGTCGCAGACCTCGTGGCCCAGTTCGATGAGGTGCTGCTTCACCGCTTCCTTCAGGGCGAAGCCGCCATGATCGGATCCAATTATGATGCGCACGTCAGCCTCCTTGTTAAATCTGAACGCTTACGGCAAAAGAGCATCGCTGAGACCCGGGAGCCATCGTTCTAGCAGACGCACCAGCTCCGGGTCGGCCCCCAGCGCGCTGATAGCATGTGGAGCCAGAGCCATTCCGCCAAGAGCGTACTGCAACGAGACGGCCATACCACCGGCGGCCAGGTAGAGCGCCAGGGCAAGCCCGCCAAACGACACTCCGCCAATGGCAATGCCACCCAGGGCGCAAAGTCCCAGCGACAATCCACCAAAGGCCACCCCGCCCACCGCCAATCCACCCAGGGCAAACACTCCAATGGCGACGTTGCCAATTGCCAAAATACCCTTAGCCACGCGGGGGCGGCCGGTCTGGGAATCAAAGCCACGAGCGATGTGTACCAACGGCAGGCCAAATAGTTTTTGTCGGGAACGGTACTCGTATCCCCAGTAAAGCGCGGGATAGCCCGCCATCATGGGGCGCGGCCGTCCATCCAAAAACTCGTTACAGTGGCGGCATTTGATAGCCTCATCTTGAATCTGTTCAGCACAGAAAGGACACGGCTTCACGATTCACCTCACTTTGAGTAGAAAATTCACCGCTACTCCCAAAAGCTCTAAGGCCCCGTCCCCGGGGGCGGGTTGACGAGTAAACTGGCCCGGGGGACGCCCCCGAGACGGGGGCTGGGAGCAGTGTGAGTGCGATTTTTGCCCCAAGGCGTCTTTCGACAGGCAAAACCTGTACCAAGACCTCGGAGGTCTACCACGCCTGAGTAGTAACAAGTTTTCCTCAGAAACGCGCTACTTCTACAGACGAGGCAGCACCACCCCTTTCTGCCCTTGGTACTTGCCTTTCTTGTCCGCGTAGGAGATCTCGCAAGGGGCGTCCCCTTCGAAGAAAAGTATCTGCGCGATGCCTTCGTTCGCGTAGATTTTGGCCGGGAGCGGCGTCGTGTTGCTGATCTCGATGGTGATGTAGCCGTGCCAGCCCGGTTCCAAAGGGGTGAAATTCGTCACGATGCCGCAGCGGGCATAGGTGGACTTGCCCAAAACGGTCCCCATGACATTGCGCGGCATACGGATGTATTCCAGGCTCCGCGCCAGGGCAAAGGAGTTCGGTGGGATGATGCACACATCGCCGGTGAAATCAACTAACGCGCGGGTGTCGAGGTGTTTAGGATCCACCACTGCTAAGTCCCCCACCCCAGGCGTGAAAACCTTGAACTCATCGGCTACGCGAATATCGTAGCCGTAGGATGAAAGTCCGTAAGAGATCACGCCATTACGTTTTTGTCCCTTGAAGAAAGGATTGATCATATCGTGTTCCAACGCCATTTTACGAATCCAGAAATCAGGTTTAAGTCCCATGAAATCCAATCACTCCTTATTGAAGATAACACGTAAACGCGCAGGTCTAATTACCCACATCAAATTGTAAATCCTCCAGGTACAGAACGTTTTCACCTGAAAGAAATGGCACAGGTTTTACTTCGGGCCACCGATAAAGCGAAAGTGCAATTCGATAACGATCGGGAGATAATTCTTGAGGGACGGGGAGATCGAACCAGGTAATAAAACTGTCCCCCTCCTGCCATTGAAGGCTATCAAGACCAGGGCCATCAGACTGAGCCACAAGCTGGTCGTTCATGGTGAGTAGGTAAGTACCTAGATGATATGTATCTAACGGCAAAGGATCTTTTATCGTCCAGGTCAAAGACAGAGGCAATCCAGCACCAGGGATTACTGCCCCCCGTGCGTAGTATATCAGCGCAGCACCATTTTCCCATGTTGCGCGTTCCTCCTGCTGACCCAACACTTCGGAGCGAAGCGTCTCTGGGAGATCATAAAACCGCCAAACATCTTGCAAAACATGGATTTCTGCTCCAGAGATAACCGTAGCTTCAGCAGCAAGCCATGCAGAGGATTTGCTCTCAGGCAATGCATCCAGGTAAATGCCACAAGATTCGGGAACCAAGACAGTCCATCGCCCATCAGTAAGCACCACACGCTCTGCCGACGTAAACTCGCCTAACAGTGAGAGTTTAGACATCTCAAAATTGTAACCTTGAGACGCCACCACTAACGCACAGGGAGGACGCTCAGCCAGCAATTGATTTGCCGTCCGAATCACATCACGCACATGCCGGATTTGTGTTTCCTTATTCGCCTCTCCGTGAAATCGAGCATCTTGAAACTGCATATTGAAACCTATCTGCCATGCCGCCAAAGCCAGCGTCAACAGCAGTAATCCAATCCAGGGCACCAGGCAGATAACATGCTGAAATGACCGGCGACGAGCTCGTGCTGCAAGCCGTTCAATAATACTCTCCACTCCGTCTAAACAAACACCAATTAATATAAAATGCGCCGGCACTTGGCCGATAAAATAGTGCATCTGTAAATAATGAGACGAACGCAAATAAAAGAGAATTGGCAAAATAAACCATATCAACAAGATGCAGAAAGCCGTCACCTTTTGCTTCATCTCTTGATCGGAGGGGCATTGCACAAACGCCGAGACAATAATCCAAAACGTATACAAAAGCGAGCCCCCGAAAAGAACTGTCATGCACATATCAAAGAACTGGATATGCTTTACACTACCCAACAGGCCTTGCGCGTGAAGGAAATCCATACTCACGAGAGGTGCAGCCAAGCTGAACGACACCGGATCGTGGAAGGACTCCAATAATGTCTTCACGTCATTCCAATTTACCTTGATCTCATAGAGCAAATATGGCACATACAACACCATAGAAAGGACGCCACCGATAACCAGAGGACGGATCTGCAATTTGCGCCTCAAAATGGCGAAAATAATAGCCATTGACAGCAGTTGAATGCCTGCCCCGGGGTGTATCTGGATCATACAAGCCATACCCACCAAACCCGATATCAAGTAAATAGGTCGCTGTTTATGTGCAAAATACAGCAAAAGCGAGGCAAACGTCAAAGAAGAAAATACTGGCAGCAATGTCGGATTCCAAATAAGCTGGCTGTAAAAAACGCTCCAGGGATTCACAGCGAAGAACAACGTCGTCCAAAAAGCCGGGCGCCACCCAAACACTTTATACGTTGCCCAGCCTGTGATAAGGATAGCTACCATCCCCGAGATCATCGTCAGGATTGCAACGCTAAGAATATCGTGCCAAATACGCAAAGCCGCAGCATAGAGATATTCGATCAGCGGCAAATGCATGAAACCAAGAGAGGATTTATTCGCCGCGAGCGGCATCGTTCCACCATTGACCCACTGCATCGCTGTATCAAGGATAATTGATTGATCCTCCCAGATTCCTGTTGTGTCCAACCTGCGAATGCGCAGGAAAAGCGCCACTCCTAAAATCAGCAAGAAGAGAATCACTATAACAAGAGGCTTTCGTTTATTCATTATTTCAACAGTCCCGCGTCATCTCACATCCGTTCCGGCGCGTCCATTCCCATGAGATGCAACACGCGGGCAAGGACGACTTTCGCGGCGCGGGCCAACATCAGCCGGGCGCGGGCCAACTCCGCGTCAGCGGGGTCTGAGGAGACGATGCGACAATCGCGGTAGAAGGCGTGGAAGAGCGCGGCCAGCTCCGTGGCGTAGGTGGTGAAATGGTGCGGCGCCAGCGCGTCCGCCGCCAACGTGATGATCTCCGGCAGCGAGAGCATCTTGCGGATGAGCGCCAATTCGCTGGGATGGGTCAGCAAGGCGGGATCGCCCATCGCATCGGGATCCAATCCCTCCTCTACCGCCTTCCGCAGCACCCCGGCGATGCGCGTGTGCGCGTACTGCACGTAGTAGACGGGGTTGCGGTCCGATTGCTCCACCGCCAGGTCAAGGTCAAAGTCCAGTTTGACGTCTATGGTGCGCGTGAGCATCATAAAACGGATGGGATCGGGGCCGACCTCGTCCACCAGCTCCCGCAGCGTGACGAACTCGCCGGAGCTCTTGGACATCCGCACCACCTCGCCGCCGCGCCGCAGCGTGACCAGCTGGTAGAGGATGAAGGTCAACCGGTCGGGGTCCAATCCCACTGCCTGGGCCGCCGCGCGC
>JAUWHU010000283.1 GCA_030605705.1 Thermoflexia bacterium
AGGTGCTCCTGCTGGTTGAGGACAACGCGGCTTTGCGGGAAGCCCTGGCGGATTCTCTGGAATTGCTGGACTATCGGGTACTGAAAGCGGCGAACGGGCGCGAGGCACTGGTAATTATGGAGCAGCACGCGGATGAAATTGTGCTGGTGTTGACTGACGCGGTCATGCCGGAGATGGGGGGGCAGGCATTGTTCCAGGCGCTGAGGCAGCGCGGCCCGACCCTGCCGGTGGTGATGTTGACCGGTCATCCAATGGAGAATGAACTTGAGAACCTGAAAGCGCAGGGTCTGGCCGGATGGCTGTTCAAGCCACCGGACATGGAGCAGTTGGCTGAGTTGTTGGCGCAGGTGCTGAAGGAGGGGTCTGAGTAGCAGAGAACTCATTCCGCGCATTTGCCTTTTGGGTCAAAATAGTGTAAAATAGCGTACAGTATCCCTTCTCCGACCCATCGCTCCTAAGGGCTTGAAGCCTACGGGGGATGGGCGATAGGGTGTAGCCGGAAACAGCTACGCCTCCCTGCTTGGAAAGGAGAAGGACGACGAGCGGGCAACAGCACGCCGGCGTCCCCTTTCCAGGTGGACGCCGGTTTTTTTTGTGGCGAGTCTTTGTGGTAGTAAGTGTGGTAGTAACGACTTTAGTCGTTCAGAGCGACTGAAGTCGCTACTACCTCCCAGAACAGATAGTGTATAGGAGTCTCCGACCCGTTTCTCCTAACCTGGACAAGCCAGAACCAAGAGGGACATACCACGGAGAACACGGAGAATAAAATAGTAAATCCAGAACTCCGTGCCCTCTGTGGTGAAATTCTTGCTTTTTGTGCCAGGACTTGATTGTTAAGTGCCTAAGGGCTTGAGCTTACGGAGGATGGGCGATAGGGTGTGGTTGGAAACGGCCACGCCTCCCGTGCTTGGAAAGGAGGCCAGGAAATAAGCAAATGGCAGATGGCAAATGAGCGAATGACAAATAGTGCAAATGTGCAAATGACAAAATTCTGCAAGGAGAAAGATTCACGATGAAAACACGAATACTTTGGACGTCTATAGCACTGATGATAGTGTTAGCCCTGGTGGCCGGCTGTGGCCCGACACCGACGGCTGCCCCTGAACAGCCAGCAGCCCTGGAAGGCAAACTGGTCATCTTTCACGCCGGCAGCCTGACTGTGCCGATGAAGGAACTGACGGAAGCGTTTCAGGCCCAGCACCCCGGCGTGACCTTTGAAACCGAGGCGTCGGGTAGCAACGCAGCTGCCCGCAAGATCAGCGAGTTGGGCCGCGAGGCCGACGTGATGATGTCGGCCGACTACACGGTCATTGACAATCTGCTGATCCCCGACTTTGCCGGCTGGAATGTCCAGTTCGCCCGCAATATGATGGTCATCGCCTACACCGGCGAGTCGTTGTACGCTGACGAGATCAACGGCGACAACTGGTACGAGATACTCACCCGCGACGGCGTGATTTACGGTCACTCCGACCCCGACGCCGACCCCTGCGGCTATCGCACGCTGTTGGTTTGGCAACTGGCCGAGGCGCACTATGGAGTGCCCGGGTTGAGCGCCCGGCTGGAAGATCATTGCCCGCCGGAGAACGTGCGCCCCAAGTCGGTGGAACTCATCGCGCTCCTGGAATCGGGTGATATGGACTATGCCTGGGAGTATCGCTCGGTGGCCGTGCAGCACGGCATGAAATTCGTCGAGCTGCCGGACGAGATCAACTTGAGCCGCGTCGAGCAGGCCGACTTTTACAGCCAGGCGACGGTGGAAATCGCGGGCAAGGAGCCGGGGGCGACCATGACGATGACAGGCAAGTCCATCGTCTACGGCGTGACCATTCCCAAGAACGCGCCCAGCCCGGAACTGGCGCTTGAATTCATCAAGTTCCTGCTGGGCGCCGAGGGGCAGGCGATCATGGAGGCGCAAGGCCAGCCGCCCATCGTGCCGCCCGTCGCCGGTGACGTGGACGCCGTGCCCGATGAACTAGAAAACGTGGCGGCGGCAGCAGCATCGGTGCCCTCGGCGCCCGCAGCCGACGCCGCCTTGAGCGTCACCGGCGCGGTCGAGAACGAACTGGCGCTTTCCAGGAGCGACCTGGAGGCAATGGGCGCAGAGGAGGTCACAGTCGAACATCCCAAGAAAGGGGAGCAGACCTACGAAGGCGTGCGTCTGACAACAATCCTGGAGGCGGCCAGTCCGACCGGCGCGACGCTCACCCTCACCGCCGACGATGGCTATAGCGTTGACCTGCCGCTCGCCGACATGCAGGCTTGCGCGGATTGCCTGGTCGCGTTCGACGGTGATGGTCTCCGTATGGCCATGCCCGGAATGGAAAGCAACTTTTGGGTCAAGGGCGTGGTAGCCCTGGAGGTAAAGTAGCCGATGAGAAAGCGACTATTCTCAACCATCATCCTCTTGCTAACGCTGACCACGCTCGTCGGCTGCACCGCAGTGCCCACAGAGCCTTCCGCCGCTGAGGACACGCCGGCCGAAAAGCCCGACGTCACGCTGCTCGTATCGGGTCAAGAAAGCGTCACGCTGACCTGGGATGACATCCAGGAAATGCCCACCTACGAAGGGTCGGGTGGCCGGATCAGCAGCGTGGGCACAGTCACGCCGCCGACAAAATTCAAAGGCATCCTAATCGAAGATCTGTGCGGCCTGGTGGGCGGCGTCACGCCGCAGAACAGCGTCAGAGTTACCGCCAAAGATGGTTACGCAATGACGTTCTCCTACGACCAGATCGTACTGGGTGATTTTGACACCTATGATCCCGTCACCGGCGCCGACGCTCTCTTTGACGGCAAGTTGTGGCTCGTCGTCGCTTACGAAGATGAAGGCGAACTAATACCGGCGGACAGTGATGGCCCGCTCCGGCTGGCGGTTCTGGGTTCACACAAGGTGGTGACCGACGGCCACTGGTGGATCAAGTGGGTCGAGACCATCGAGGTTATACAGGCGCTGGATCAGTGGAGCCTGCACCTGGAGGGCGTGCTCTCCGAGGACGTGGATCGGGGCACGTTCGAGACGGGGGCTGCGCCAAGCTGTCACGGCACGTCCTGGACCGACGATGAGGGTCGCGTCTGGACGGGCATTCCGCTGTGGTTGCTGGTCGGACGGGTAGACGACGAGAATGTACACGAAGATGATTCGTTCAACGATGGACTGGTCGAGGCCGGCTACGACGTCAACGTGATCGCCGCCGACGGCTACAGCATCACGCTTGATAGCGCGACCGTCGCGCGGAACGACGACATCATCGTGGCCTATCTCATGGACGATGAGCCTCTGCCGGAGGATCACTGGCCGCTGCGGCTCGTCGGCCCCAACCTGGAAACGTCTAACTGGGTGGGCGGCATCGCCACTATCGAGATCGTCTTGCCTGAATAAGCAAAATGTCGCCCGGCATTGCGAGTGCCGGGCGACCAACAAAAAC
>JAUWHU010000268.1 GCA_030605705.1 Thermoflexia bacterium
CCGCGCCATCCTCCAACGCCAGATCGAAAACAGCCGTATCCACCGGCTCTGCGCTCTCGTTGGTCACCTGGAATTCGACCACGAAACCACGGCCCTCCCCCGCATCGGGGAGTGCGATGGAATTCAAGACGGTGACGCGCAGTGTTCCCATCTGCTGCGCGCCTCCCAGCGTGTGGCCGGCCTCGGGTAGATAATGAGCCTGCACGATGAGGCGATCCGACTCTTTCCCTCCCAGCAGAATCAGCGTCAGGCCCGGCCGGTTTTGCGCCAACGGCGTGGTATCGTCGGCAGGCAGCCGTTGTACCTGCGGGGAACCAAAGATCAGCTGCGTGCCGTTGTCAAGCGTCAACGAGATCCGGTCAGAAGAGGTCAACCCCGACAACAATGAGGCGGGCGTCGTCGAGTGGGGAACCCCCACCACGTAGTTCACCACCGTTCCGTAGATCCACACCAGCACCTCCTGGCCCTCGGACGGGAGGGGGAGGCGGTCCTCGTCCAGGGTCACGGGTATCACAGGGAAGGTTTGCTTTGCCATTTCCAGCTCAGTGGGGAGCGCGATGGGCAGCACGCGGCCGTTTTCCTGCAGGACCACCAGGTCTTCAGGGAGCGCGGGCGGCGAGGTGAAGGTGAGCAGTTTCCCGATGGTCAGCGGCTCGGCTCCTCCCGTTGTGTGTTCACGACGATTCGTCAGCAGGGCGCCCACACCGGCTGCGATCAAAATCAAAAAGCCCAAGACCATGAGCAGGACGGCCCAGGTAGGGGGAAAGGAGGGGGCGTCAGTGCGTGGCCTGACGGGGGCAGGAGCGGGGCGACCTTTCGGTGTCTCCGAGGTAGCGGAGCGGGCAGACGGTGGTACGGGAGGCAAGGCTTGTAGTTCACTCATCGGTCACTTCCTTCACAACTTAGCGAATGGCGAATGGCGAATGGCAAATAGCAAATGGCAAATAGCAAATGGCGAATAGCAAATGGCAAATCGGTTAGCGGCGGCCGAGACCGCCCAGATTAAGGAATGGTTCCGGGCAGCGGGAGGGGCACGATGCGCACTTTGACCTCCGGCGTTTCTGGGTCTACGAAACGGTCAAGCCCCAACAGCGGCACCAATACCCGGACCGTGCTGATCGTCGGCACGGTGAAGGAGAGTTGCCCTTGTTCGTCGGTGTAGCTGCGGGCCAATTCCTCCCCGGTGGTCGAGGAGAGCACGCGGACGAAGAACCCGGCGATGCCTTCCCCTGCGCCAAATTGCCCGTCGTTGTTGCCGTCGTAGTAGATGATCAGGCGGAAGGTGCGAAAACCCGAGGGGATTGGCGTCGGCGTGACGGGAGGCGGAGTCGTCAAAGCATGGAAGCTCAGTTCCACCGTGCCGCCCGTGTCGGGGGTAGGCGTCGGGGTCGCTATCGGCGAGCTGGTCGGCTGAGGGATAGCCGTGGGAGCCGGTGTCTGGTCTTTGGAAGGGGCCGGCGTCACGTCGGTCCCCGGCACTACTTTGGTACAACTCAGGCGGTAATCGCTGTTGGTGGTGTCGGGCAGGGACATCCGCCCGCCTTGCCCCACCAACACGTAGAGATACCCCTCGTAGGTGCTGTAGTAGCTGAAGCGGCTGCTGTAGTCGCCGAGCTCTTTGTCGTCGTTGCCGCCTAACATGTTCCGGTTCACGTCATAGAACTCGATATTTGTATCCACGCCCGGATCAAGGTTCGAGGTTTCGCAGGTGAAAAGCAGGCCCGGTTTGACCCACATCTTGAAATAGTCGTTATCCACTGAGGCCCCGCCCCAGGGGATGAAGTTCAGATCATACGGTACTTCCGGCGCGATCGTCGCCGCTGTATCGAAGTTATAGTTCGGCTCATATTGATCGTAACCCGTACTATAGGGGGGAACGGGTGTCGCGGTGGGCGTCCCCGGCGCCGGCGTAGGGGTAAGCGTAGGGGTCGCGGTGGGTTCCACGACGCTTGCCACCAGGTGGTAAGTTCCGCCGCTGCACTGATCGCTGATCTGGGAGACCACGAAGTAGTAAGGGCCGGCAGAGGTGGCGGAGAGTTCCAGGTAGGCCGAGTTGCCATCAAAGGTATTGGTATCTGTGAGTATCGCCTGGTAAGTGCTGTCGTAGGCGATGATGCCGAGGTTGTAATTGCCCATGCCGTCGGGGATGGCTTGAACGCGATATTTCCAGCCCGGCACGGCATTATCCAGGCGGAAATAGTCCTCTCCCGGGGGGAGGGTCGCGCCCTGGTTCCCTGTCACCAGTGCCAGACTATTGTAGTCGGCCAGTGTGGCCGCGTGTGCGAAGTCAACATTGTAGGGGATGGCATCGGTGGTGGTGGTGGAGAGGGTGCAGGTGATGATGGCGCCCTGTGGACGGAAAAAGACGCTCAAGCCAGCGGCCCCCACAGCGTTCTGCGCCAGGGGGGGGGCGTCGCCCGCTCCCGGCATCAGCGAAGCCCAGGTCAAGGCGCCCATGCACAGCAGTACTCCCAAAATCGTCAGACCGGCAGTGAATTTTCTCTTCGCCATGACCAGCCTCCTGCACTTTCTGCCACGCGTGTCTCAAACAGTCACGTTTTTTGCATCTTGGCGTTTTTTTTAACGCAAGGACGCCAAGGCGCAGGGACGCAAAGTTTAATTTGTTTTTCTTGCGACCTGGCGTTAAAAAACGCCCGAATATCTCAAGATGCACCAGTTATTTAATGACTTCCCTGAAAAAAGATTTTCTAACCGCAAAGAACGCCAAGAGCGCAAAGTTGTTTTTAAAGTCTACCTGCAAATTGTTTATGTTTTGGATGAAATTTCGCAAGATTCTCAGCTTTTCCCTTAATTTTTCTTGGCGTTCTTTGCGCCCTTGGCGGTTCAATTAGTTTTTTTCAGTAGACTTATTTAATTGTCATTCCCTATTTATTGAGAAGGGACACTCTAATCATACCCGATTTCTCCGAATTCTCAATCCTCAATGTTTCGAAAACGGTTCCAGCGGGGCCAGACCGGCCAGAAATTGCTTCACCCCTACGCGGTTATCGAAGAACAGCACCGTCACGAGCTCCTCGCCGCCCTCGATCTGGCTATCTTGCACTGCGCCCTCGCCGAAGCGCCGGTGGCTCACGTGCTGCCCCCGGTGAAAGCGTTGTTGCACGGCCGGCCGTCGCTCTGGCTGTCGCTGGAGGGCTTGTCCCCAGCGCGGCGCGCTCCAGTGATTAGCTCCCTGAACGGAGCGTTTGGGCTTCGAGGGCTGTCCCAGCACTTCGGGCGGCAAATCGGCGAGGAAGCGGGAGGGTAGCGACGGCTCAGTGTTGCCGTACCAATGACGAAGGAAAGCGTAGCTGAGATACAAGCGCTCCTTAGCACGGGTCATCCCTACGTAGAGCAACCGGCGCTCCTCCGCCACCGCTTGCAGCGAATCATCTAAGGAACGACTGTGGGGCAACATACCGTCTTCCAATCCCGTGATGAAAACCACGGGGTATTCCAGGCCCTTGGCGCTGTGCAGCGTGAGCAGTGTGACCGCCTCCACCCGTTCGTCGAGCTCGTCCACATCGGCGACCAACGCCACGTCGGTCAGGAAATCACGCAGTAAGAGCTCCGGGGCCTCGGCGGTGACGGCGCGCAAGGCCAGGATGTTTTCCCAACGGGATTCGCCCACGTCGGTGTTATCGCGCAAATACGACTCGTAGCCTGTGTCAGCGATGATGCGATCCAGCAGCTGCACCACGGGAAGCTGCTCCCGCGCCTCATGCCAGGCAGTGACCAGCTCCGTGAAGACCTGGAGGGCATTGCGAGTGCGGCGGCTCAAGGTTCCCTGGGCCACCAACGCCATCGCTGCCCGGTAGCGGCTGCTCTGCTGCGCCTCGGCCTGCGCCGCGACTTTGGCTAATGTGCGCGCGCCGATTCCCCGCGCCGGGAGGTTGACCACCCGCAAAAAGCTGACGTTATCGTCGGGGTTCTGCGCCAGTCGCAGGAAGGCCAGGACATCCTTGACCTCCTTGCGGCTATAGAAGCGCGTGCCCCCGATCAGCCGGTAAGGGATGTTCGCGTGGACGAAAGCCTCTTCCAAAGCGCGGGATTGCGCGTTGGTGCGGTACATCACCGCCACGTCGCCCGGCGTGTAGTTGGCGCGTTGCAGCGCCTGTACCTCACGCGCCACGAAATCGGCCTCCTCTTCCTCATCGTAGGCCTCGTGCAGCGCGATGGGCAAGCCACCCGGCCGGCGGGTGAAGAGCGACTTCGGCGTCCGCTCTAAGTTGTGGGCGATGATGGCCTGCGCGCCATTGAGGATCACCTGCGTGGAGCGGTAGTTTTCCTCCAGGAGAAATTCCTGCAGCTCGGGGTAATCCTCTCGCAGGCGGTGAATGTTACGGGTGTCGGCCCCGCGCCAGGAGTAGATGGATTGGTCCTCGTCGGCGACGACGTAAAGGCTGCGATGTTCCTGAGAAAGCTGCCGCAGCAATGTGTACTGCGCCATGTTGGTGTCCTGGAACTCATCCACCAGGATGTAGCGGAAACGTTGCCGGTACTTTTCCAGCACTTCGGGGGTGGCGCGGAAAAGGCGCACCGGCTCCACCAGCAGATCATCGAAATCCAGCGCGCTATTTTCGCGCAGCATTTCCTGGTAACGACGGTAGACCCGCGCCACAATCTCGTCGTAATAGGTATGGACTGGGTAGTCGGCGGGCAGGAGCAGCTCGTTTTTGGCCCGCGATACCGCGCCGAGCAGGGCGCGAGGGCGGTAGCGTTTGTCATCCAGCCCCAATTCCTTGACCACCAGCTTCATCGCCGAGAGTTGATCGGCGCTGTCGAAGATCACGTAATCACTGTCCAGACCTGCCCACTCCGCCTCGCGGCGGAGAATCCGCGCGCAGGTGGCGTGGAAGGTACCGATAGATAGGCCGCGCGACGCGGTGCGCTCCAGCATCCCGTCGAGTCGCTTGCGCATCTCCCGGGCGGCCTTGTTCGTGAAAGTCACCGCCAACACCTGCCACGGCGGGACCAGTTCCATGCTCAACAGCCAGGCGACGCGATGGGTGAGCACCCGCGTCTTGCCGGAACCCGGCCCGGCCAGGACCAAGACGGGGCCGGGAGGAACGGTGATCGCGGCGCGTTGCTGCGCGTTCAGCTCTCGCAGAAGCGGGTGGTTCTCATTATTCATGTTACCATTGTAACACGGGAAAATGAGTGAGCAAATGCGGGTCGGCGGATACTGCCGAGGATTGACAAATCTTGAGGCTATGGTAAGATATTTTTTGTTAAGGGGGCGTAGTGTAGCGGTTTAACATGCCGGCCTGTCAAGCCGGAGATCGCGGGTTCAAATCCCGTCGCTCCCGCTGGTGACATCAGGAGAGAAACTGACAAAGCCATCCCATTGTAAAATGGGATGGCTTTTGTGTTCTCTGTACCGGTCATCTTTCTCCGCTGGGCAGCGCCCGCCCGAACACAGGTTTCTGCGCTTTTAAGGGGTCTCCCGGACCAAAATCTCGCGGACATTCGTAGCAGATCGAAAGTTAAAAACGCAGAATGAACCACAGCGAGCACTTAGTGGCTTGCAGCTGCAACAAGATGGGATTGATGATTTGTCCCAACCGCACGGCAGCTCTCTCAGCAGCCTTAGAGGGCCTCAGAACTGCTACGATTTCCCGCCGTAGGCATGTATTGCTCTCATCCTCTTCTGTTATATACTCTTGTGTACTTCTCGGTCACGGCGCGATTTTTTGCTGAAATCATCCTGGAGTTGCCATTATGCCTTTGATGCACGATGACGTTGCATTGACCCGCGCGCAGGTGCAGGTCAAAGCCCGGCGGGTTTTGCTTGTGTGGGAATACAGATTGTTCGATCCCGAGGGATTCAAGTGAATCAACCACAAAAAACTGAACAACCTTCTTCCATCTACACCGAGGGCGGCGCTTACATCGCCGGTGACATGAACACCGGCGGCGGCTCTTTCATCGGTAGGGATTTCATCCAGCACATCACACAGTTCTTCATTGGCGATTCCGAAGCCCAGCGCGACCTGCGCAACCACCGGGCGATGCTGCAACTCGTCCGCAACACCTGGATCAAGGGCGTTCTCGAACAATCCCTCCACGGCGCGGCGCTGCTGGAACTGGGCAAGGAGTACCGACCCGAAGCCGTGGAACGTTCCCGACCCCAGCCAGGCTGGCGACCTGGAGCAATAGCGCCGCCGCATCCTCCTGCGCGAGTTCGCCGGGTACGTCGAAGGGCAAAAGCGGCTGCGCAAATTCCGCACCGAGGCCATACGCGCGGGCTTCGCCGACGCCTGGTGCCGCCGTGACTACGAGACCATTGTCAAGGTCGCCGAGCGTCTGCCGGAGCGAGTGCTGCAGGAGGACCCGGATTTGCTGATGTACTATGATAATGCTACACTAAGAGTAGAGTGAGCAGTGACGGATATAGTAACGATTTCAATCGTGGAGTAAGCAATGTATGAACCCCGTTTCCAACGCACGGACACACTAATCGCCATGATTGGCCGCATCGAGGCGGCACGAGCTATCCTGCTACGCGCGCCGATTGCGGTCTACTGGGCATCCCAACTGCGCCGCGAGGCCCTGGTCCGCAGCGTCCACCACTCGACCAGCATTGAGGGCAACCCGCTCTCGTTGGAAGATGTCACCGATCTACTGGAAGGCCGCGAGGTGGCTGCCCATCCCCGTGAAAAGCGCGAGGTGCTCAACTATGTCGAGGCGTTGGACTATATTGACCGCGAGTATCAGAACCGTCCCGAAAAGTTGATCACAGAAGAAACCATCTGCCAGTTGCACCGCCTGGTCATGCGCGGAGTCCTGTCGGAGCGCGAGGCTGGATGCTATCGGCATGTACCTGTGGTCGTCGGCATCCCTGCTACCGGCGAGATTCGCTTCCGCCCGCCCGACTGGGACGAGGTACCGTACCTGGTGGCTGACCTGGTCGCATGGCTGAATAGCCATCAGGCGGACGAACTGATGCCGGTCTTGCACGCCGGCATCGCCCACTACGAGTGTGTCCGCATCCACCCGTTCGTGGACGGCAATGGACGGGCGGCGCGTGCCCTAGCCACGCTGATCCTCTACAAACGTGGTTTCGACACCAGGCGGTTCTTTGCCCTGGAAGAGTACTATAACATGGACCGCCAGTCCTATTACGATGCGTTGGCTGCGACCGACGAGAGTGGGGACCTGACCGAGTGGTTAGAGTACTTTGTACAGGGCATCGCGGTAGAGATGGTGCGATTGGAGCAACGCATCACCGCCCTGGGTCAAATCGTGCGCCGCGCGGCAGGCACAGAGGCTTCCGTCGTGGGCCTGAGTCCTCGTCAAATTCGGGCGCTAGAGTTCCTGCTACAGGAATCACGCCTGACGACGGCGTTATACAGTCAGTGGAACCGGGTCTCGCGCGCCACAGCCCAACGCGACCTGGCCGACATGGTATCCAGAGGGCTGTTGGAACAACGAGGGGTAGGACGAGGGACATACTACGCTCTGCCCAGATCCGATGAGGCGCAAACCGTCTCGAATGAGGCGTAAAGTGAGGCGAAAAATCTCGAATGTGCCCTGCTGCGCAAATTAGGCACCGAGGCCATACGCGCGGGCTTCGCCGACGCCTGGCGCCGCGACGTTGCGGATGGAGTAGGGAGAGTGGGGAGTGGAGGAAGGAGAATAAAGATGAGGCATGAGGAACTCGAAAACCAGGCGCGTGCCCTGATTGACCAGGACCAAAAGATCGAGGCAATCAAACTGGTGCGCCGGATGACCAATTGGGGGCTGAAGGAATCCAAAGACTATGTGGACGCCCTCGCCCGTGCCGCACTGCCAGCCCTCAATCCGGCGGACGAGGCGGCGTTGGAACAAAAAGTCAAGGCGTTGATCCAGCAGGATAGGTACGCTGAAGCAGTCAAACAGGCGCGGGAACGGACCGGCTGGGGCCTGGGAGATTGCAAGGTTTACGTGGATACGCTGATCAAGGGCGACACTGTCAACTGGGTGTTCGTTGCCTCTCGCGCGAGTGACCTGTTGGACCAGGGTATGAAGGATGATGCCATCGAATGGGTCACAGCACAAGCCAAACTGGATGCACAGGAGGCGCAGGGCTACGTGGACTTTGTGTTAGCGACCAAATCAAAGCGTTCCTCCCCGGATGATCTGGAACTCCCCGCGCCGGTTGTTGCCCAGGTCCGCGACCTGCTCGCCCGCGACCGTAAGGTGGAGGCCGTCAAACTCGTGCGCATTCTGACGAATTGGGGATTGCGTGATTCCAAAGATTACGTAGATTTCTTGAGGCAAAGTGAAACCGGGGTAGATTATCGTGCTTTTTCCGCCGGTGAATTGCTGACTGCTCTGGAACTGGCTGACCGGTGCCCCGACCTGGAACTCATCCGCGCCTGCCTGGGTCGGCGCGAGGAACTGACGCCGGGCTTGCTGACAATGTTGGCTGAAGGGTCAGACCCGGCGTGGGACGACAAAGACCCGCGCTGTTTTCGGGACATCCACGCCGGATTGCTGCTCTGTGCCTTCCGCGAGCCGGCCGCCTTGCCCATCTTTGGCCAGGTATTCCGCGACGAAGCGCGTGACTATATGCTGGAATGGTTCGATCAAGGCCTGCCGGCATCTTACGGGCCGCCAGCCATCCCGATGTTGATGGAAATGATGAACGATACGAGCGTCTACGATTACCCTCGTTACTCGGCAATGGGTATGCTTACCATCATTGCCCAAAACCATCCCGAGGAGCGGGAGGGCATCGTGGAAACCTTACGGGCCATGTTGCCATCATTGACGAACGACAACATCCAGCCGCCAGACACAGAGTATTTGGAACTCTGGACCTGGATTGCCTACAGCCTGCTGGAATTACGAGATACCGATAGCCAACCCCAAGTTCTGGCTCTTTACCGCGCCGAGATGATTGACGAGTGGGTGATGGGGGACGAGCGAGAATATCTTTCTTCCTTCCAGCAAGCGGTCAAGAAAACGCCCCACACCTATGACATTCTGAACACCTACAAGTGGTTGCACGAGCAAGCAGCCCAGGAGTCTCAATGGAAAGCAGAGGCCGGGAAGCGTGCTGCCCAGGAAGTCAAACGAAAGGCAGCTGCCGCCAGACGTGCTGCAGAGGAGCAAGCGAGAAAGGAGAAGCGAGCCCGTCGTCAAGCCGAGCATGCCACGGTCACGCTTCAGCCAGTAACTCGTACCCAGCCAAAAGTCGGGCGCAACGCTCCCTGTCCCTGTGGCAGTGGACGTAAGTACAAGCATTGCTGTGGCAAGAAACACCAGGACTATGTTTGATGAACGATGATTGAGCGTATCCTGCATCACTTTCCTCCCCCACACTCACCCCCTCACGCTGGTCAGCGACCCCGACGGGCTGCTGGCCGACGAGGAGGTGCTGGCGGCGCTGGCCGAGCGCGGTTTCACGCTGGTGAACGAGCCTGACCCCGTCGCGCCGCCGAACTGCTGGACATCCTGACCGAATACCTGGAAGCGCCCCTTTGACCAGGCTCAAGGCAAGCGCCGGAGAACGCGCGCTGGGAGCAATGGCAGGCCATCGCCCGCGCCTGGGCCGAACTCATCACTCTGTGCTACGCTTTCGATGTATCTTTTCAATATTTGGGGGGCAGCTCGGGCTGGTTGTAAACGAAGTGCAGATTGCGTACACAAAGCAGCGGTTCTCCTGCAGCAAATCTCATGCTTAACACAAAGACGCAGAGTTGCATAAGGTTTTCTCTGCGGCTCTTCCTCTTGGCGGCTTGGCGTTTTTTTAACGCAAGGGCGCAAAGGCGCAGGGACGCAAAGTTTAATTTGTTTCCTGGCGACTTGGTGTTAAAAAATCCGTGTTCATCCGTGAGAATCCGTGTCCCAAAGTCCTGCAGGAGCGCGCTTTGGAAATCCTTTCAGCCTTCAGTGCAGACGTATCATCTCAATATTCTGGGGTAATTTTTTTACCACGGAGAACACAGAGTTTTCTTGTTTTTCTCCGTGTTCTCCGTGGTGAGAATGACGAACGACGGAACGTTTCTCCCTATTTATTGAACAGATACCTTCCGATGCACCGTTGGAGCCAGCCCAACGAGACACATACCAAAAGATGCGGAGTGAGATAGACGCCGCCTTTCTGGCCTGGCTGCGCCGGCGCTACGCTCCCCTGGGCGGTCAGCGACTGCCCGCGCCCCACCACGTCCATCACGTGCCCCACTACATCGCCTATCAGCGCCGCCGGGGTGGGGCGGATCGTATGGCGCTGCTCATCCTGGATGGCATGTCGCTGGCGGACTGGACGCTGATCGGCCCGGTGTGGCGCGCCCGTCACCCGGACTGGCGTTTTGAGGAACGCCTTCTTCTGGCGCAGGCGCCCACCATCACCACCGTATCCCGCCAATCGCTCGTCAGCGGCCGGACGCCGTCCGACTTCGCCGCCACATTGGACACCACCCGCGTTGAACCTAAGCAGTGGGCGGCCTTCTGGGCCAGAGAGGGCTTGTTGAGGGAAACCTGTCCCCACGTCCACCTGGCGCTGGAGCGGGACGAGCCGCCGCCGGAGGTGGACAGCGCCCGCACTGCGCCCTGTGCCTGATCTACAACAAAATAGACGATATGGTACACGATACTACCCTGGGAACGACGGGTTTTCAGGCGTCGCTGAACGTCTGGCTGGAAAAATACAGCGAACAATTGGAAGACCTGGTCGCCGCTCTCCTGGCGCAAGACTTCACCGTCTACCTGACCAGCGACCGCGGTCATGTCGAAGCGCGTGGCTTCGGACAGCCTTCCGAGGGCCTCACCGTGGATTCCCGAGGCCGGCGGGCGCGCATTTACAGCGACCGTCGCGCCGCCGCAAACGTGCAGCAGGGTTTCTCCCAGACGATCCTGTGGGGTGGGGATGGTCTACTCCCCGACGACATCTGGGTGCTTATGCCCGAGGGACGCTACGCTTTTGCCGCTTTCAATGAGACCGTTGTCACTCACGGTGGCCTCACCCTAGATGAGGTGGTTGTTCCCCTGGTGACGATAAACTTGCAGGAACGAGATGATGAATAAAGGAATTGGCTTTAACCGCACCATTTTTCTTCCCTGGCTTGATGCTGTCGCTGCTTTCTGTGCTGAGACTGACGACCCGGCTGAGATTCGAGCGTGGTTGGGGCCGGTGGTCGGGCAGAACCTCAAGGGAGTTGACGCCCGGCGCAAGACGATAGACATCCTGATCAACATCTGGCTCAAGAGCTCCGCTGTAGCGCCGGAAATGCACGCCGAGGCCGTCTCCTGGTTTCAGGCTGCCCAATCACTCGGTGACCGCCTGTGGCTGCACTACGGCCTGGTGCTGGTGTATTACCCTTTTTTCCGCGAGTGCGTGGCGATCATCGGCCAGTTCAGCCGGCACGAGGGCACGCTCACAAACAGAATGGTCAAGCAGCGGTTGGCGGCTGAGCGGGGACATTTAGGCTCCCTCGACCGGTCGGCAGAGCGCGTTGTGGCCTCTTTGCGTAACTGGGGCATTTTGGCCGAATCGGATCAGCGCCATGCTTACACACCGCAGCGCCAGGCCCTCACCGCCAGCGACACTAACCTGGAAGCCTGGCTGCTGGCCTGTGCGTTACGCGCCCATCACGCTGAGGAACTCCCCTTCGCCGACTTACTCCACTTGCCGGAGCTCTTTCCCTTTCGTTTTTCTATCGAGCTAGCGCAGCTTTACGAGCATCCCTGGTTTGTGGTGCAGCGTCAGGGTACAGGGTGGACCATGGTGCGGCTACACGAGCATTTGAGGAGGCAAGAATGACCAAAGCACAAGAGGTACGCCCCGGTTGTTTGGGTAGGATTCTCCAAGTTTTTGGTCTGCAGACTAAGGCGCAGCCGCAGACGGAGCGATTTCCCTATCGTTTGACAGATAAATTTCTATCCGCAGCGGAGTTGAGTTTCTATCATGTCCTCCGGCAGGTGATAGGAGAACAAGCCGTGATCTGTTCCAAAGTCTCACTGGGGGATCTTTTCTATCCCCAGACCGGAGACCGCAGTCAGAATACGAGCTATCGGAATAAAATTGACCGGAAGCGCGTGGATTTCTTGCTCTGCGACCCACAGACCATGACTCCGCTGATGGGGATTGAGTTGGATGACGCCAGCCACAAGCGGACCGATCGCCGGGCACGGGACGAGTTTGTAGATGGAGTATTTGAGGCCGCGAAGTTGCCACTCGCGCGGGTGCGCGCGCAAGCCAGCTATGCGCCCCGCGAAATCGCCACGCAGCTCAAACAAGCGGGGTTGGGAAAAAGCCCGGCTGTTGCGGAAGTGCCCTTAGAAGAACCCCCGCTCTGCCCGGATTGTGGCATTCCAATGATTGTGCGCACAGCCAAGCGCGGGCCGCACCAAGGCGAGCAGTTCTACGCTTGCCCAAACTATCCAGACTGTCGGCAAATTTTACCGTTCCCATAATCTGCCTTATACGTTGACAACTCCTCGAAAACCCCGTAAAATGACCTCGCAAGAGCCGTTTTACGGGGTTTTTCTGCTTCAAAACCCAGCGCATAAATCTAAAGCCCGCCGAGGAGGGTTCCGATGACCACATTCTTGGACGAATTCACCGCCTATTTGCAGGCCCAGCGCACGCCGAAGGCGCTCAGCGCGCAGGATTTGAGCGCGGCGGTGGCAGGGTTGACGTGAAAGAAAAATTGCCCAAATGACCATTTGGCCCTATACTTAGCGTGTTAGCTGCCGAGAGAAACGCCCTGCAACATGAGCGCGTCCAGGACGATAATCGGGGCAGGCTTTT
>JAUWHU010000512.1 GCA_030605705.1 Thermoflexia bacterium
CGGACATCCCCGATCTGGCGGCGCAGATCTACTTAGTCGTGCCCATCATCGCCGGCGAGGTGGATCTGGAGCTGTTGCAGTGGGTGGCGCAGCGCGGCCCGGTGGGACTCGATGTCCAGGGCTTCGTCCGCGTCCCGCAGCAAGGGGAACTCGTGTTTCAACCGTGGCCCGACATGGCCGAGGGGCTGGCGTGCGTGACCTACCTCAAAGTGGATCGCGCCGAGGCGGAACTGCTCACCGGCAAAAGCGATTTGCGAGCGGCGGCCCGCGAACTGGCCGCCTACGGCCCCCGCGAGGTTCTCGTCACCCAATCGTCGGGCGTCACCGTCTACGCCGAGGGCAAGCTCTACACAGCGCCTTTCACACCCCGCTCGCTGGCCGGCCGTACCGGTCGAGGCGATACCTGCTTCGCCGCCTACGTGGGCCGGCGACTGAGCGCGTCTCCCGAAGAAGCCACGCGAACCGCGGCCGCTATCACCACGCTGAAGCAGGAAAAACCCGGCCCCTGGCGCGGCGCCCTGGATGACGTGGCCGCGCTGCTGGCGGATGAGCGAAGAACCCCCCGGTACGTGGTATAATGTAGTTCTCTTTCAGGGGGGAGACAACATGCCAAAACCATACGTGGCGATCGTAGGGCGACCAAATGTGGGGAAGTCCACGCTTTTCAACCGTCTCATCGGTGAGCGGCGGGCGGTGGTGAGCGAGATTCCCGGCACCACCCGTGACCGCATCATCACGGAGGCGGAATGGAACGGGCGCGCTTTCGTGCTCGTGGATACCGGCGGGATCGAGATTTTGCCGGACGCGGTGACGCAGGGCCGGCGGCCCGGGCCTGTCGCGCCGCTGCTGGAGGATTCCGCGCAATTCATCCCCTTGATCCGCGCCCAGGCTGAGCAGGCGATCGAGGAAGCTGACCTGATCCTTTTCCTCACCGATGCCGCGACCGGCCTCACCGGGGCTGACCGCGAGGTCGCCGATCTGCTGCGCCGCAGCGACAAACCCGTGCTGTTAGTCGTCAACAAAGTGGATAACGAGCGCCGCGCTCAAGAGGCGGTGGAGTTCTATGAGCTGGGGCTGGGAGAAATTTACCCTATCTCTGCCATCCACGGTACCGGCGTGGGAGACCTGCTGGATCTGGTGGTGTCCCGGTTGCCGGCCCCCGTCGAGGAGCCGGAGGCGGATGATGACGCGGTTCACATCGCCATCTTAGGGCGGCCCAACGTGGGGAAGTCATCGCTCTTGAACCGGTTGCTGGGCGCGGAGCGGGCCATCGTCAGCCCGGTGGCCGGCACCACCCGCGACGCGCTGGACACGGAGATGGTCTGGGACGGCCAGAAAATCATTCTCATTGATACGGCCGGTATCCGCCGGCGCGGCAAGATCGTACCGGGGGTGGAAAAGTACAGCGTGCTGCGCACCATCAAGGCTACTGAGCGCGCGGACGTGGCTTTGTTGCTCATTGACGCGACTGAAGGGATCACCGCTCAGGATACGCACATCGCCGGGATCATCGCCGAACAAGGCGTGAGTATCGTGATCGTGGTGAACAAGTGGGATGCCGTGCCCCCTGAAGTCAGAAGTGAGAGGGCGGATGTGGAGACCGAGGTGCGGGAAGCGCTCAAATTTATGGCTTACATCCCGGTGCTGTTCATCTCTGCGTTGACGGGGCAGCGGGTCAAACACGTGCTCCCGACCGCGCTGGAAGTGGTCGAGGCGCGTTACCAACGTATCTCCACCGGCGCGCTCAACGACGTGCTGCGCCAGGCTCTCGACCACCACTCCCCGCCCAGCAAGAAGGGGCGCAAGATGAAGCTCTACTACGCGACGCAGGCGGCGGTCGCCCCGCCTCTCTTTGTGCTTTTCATCAACGATCCCCGGTTGGTGCATTTTTCCTACACCCGCTACCTGGAGAACTGTATCCGGGATGTCTACCCGTTCCCCGGCACCCCGATCCGCTTGATCTACCGAGGTCACGACAAAGAGATGCGCGGCAGGCAGCGCTGAGGGGGGGGGAAGATAGGGAATGGAGATGGGAGATAGAGAGAAGAGAGAGAAGAGAGGAGTGTGGGGGTGCGGGGGTGTGGGAGTGGCGACTCACTCGCGGTGCGCTTGACAGATGTTCTGACCGGGTTATAATGGCGCACATTGTGGAAGGCGAATACGTTACTCTGTGACGCACCGGTGGTCTCAGGGAGCCAGGAGGACAAGGAATTATGGCGAAGAAAAAGAAGA
>JAUWHU010000078.1 GCA_030605705.1 Thermoflexia bacterium
TGTTGCCGGGATGTACTCCTCTTCCTCAATGGCTTGAGCAACACGAGACAATCTCTCCATCTTCGACGACCCCTCCGCCTCCAGTGACCCTCACGGCTATCTCCTCACCAACGGCCGCCCGCCCGGCTGCGGGGGCTACAGCAACCGTCACCCAAGAACTCGAGTCCTGGAAGCCGAGCGAAATCCCCAGTGATGAAGATTTGCGGTCCTTTGTCAATCAGATGCCGCTGGCAGGCAAGATCGGGCAGATGATGCTGGTGGGGTTTCAGGGCCAAAGCCTGTCAGAGTCACCGGAGCTTTCTACGCTGATCTCTGCATACTATGTAGGAGGCATCGTGCTTCTCAAGCCCAATGCTCACGACCCACAACAGATAGCACGGCTGGTCACCGAGGCGCAGGATCTCTCGGCACAGACAGGATCGCACATCCCTCTGTTCGTAGCTATCAACCACGAGGGAGGGAGCATCGTTCGCATCACCGAGGGTGTGACCGGTTTTCCGGGAAACATGGCCATCGCGGCTACCGAACGATCCGACTACGCCTACACGGCTGCTGCCCTGGCCGCCGAGGAGTTGCGGGCCATGGGCATCAACATGAACCTGGCACCGGTGTTGGACGTCAATGACAATCCGCTTAACCCGATCATAGGCGTGCGATCTTTCGGTGAGACACCGGAGGTAGTAGTCAGACTAGGGAGGGAAACAATCAGGGGATTCCAACAGAATGGCATTATCGCCGTGGCCAAGCACTTTCCGGGTCATGGTAGTGCTGCTATAGATTCCCACATCGGGCTGCCGGTCATTAACAAATCCGCATCGGAATTGGAACAAGTCGAGCTACCACCCTTTCAGATGGCCATCGAAGAGGGGGTCGAGACCATTATGACCGCGCACATGGTTGTGCCCGCCTGGGAGACTACACCTGATCTGCCAGCAAGCCTTTCGGCCAACATCATGACGGGAGTATTGCGAGACCGAATGGGATTCGATGGTATTCTGGTGACTGACTCCCTGGGGATGGGGGCTATCACTGCCAGTTGGGGGCAGGCTCAAGCTGCCGTAGAAGCGGTGAAGGCTGGGGCTGACATAGTGCTCTCCACGGGACCATTGGAGGATCAAATCGCTATCCATCAGTCCCTGTTCACAGCGGTGCAAAACGGCGAAATCACACCGGCGCGGATTGACGAATCCGTCCTTCGCATCCTGCGCGTCAAGCACAAGTATGGACTCTTCGAGTGGGAGCCGAGCGCTGATCTGAGTCAAGTCGGTTCGGAGGAACATCAGGCGGTGGCAGATGAGATGTCGCTGGCAGCCATCACCCTGTTCAAGAATGATGCAGGTCTCGTCCCCCTACCCGAAGACGCACGGCGACTGCTAGTCCTGAGCCCAGATGATCTTCCTCCCGCCAATGATGACCAAGGAACATTGCTGGCCCAGGAATTACGCCAACGGGGCTTTGAGGTGACGGAGCTAGTATTCAATCTGAACCAAATCGACAGTAGAGATGCGACCTACGTTGAAGCACTGAGGGTCGCTCCTGAGTACGATGTGGTAATCTTTGGTGAATGGGAGTTATTGAATCGGTATGCTAACTGGTCAGATCAATGGCAAGAGACACTGGTCATTGCCCTTCAGCAAAGCGGGAAACCGGTAATTATGATCGCTTGGCGTGATCCTGGTTCCATTATTAGGATTCCCCAAGTATCGACTTTTGTCATTGCTTACGGCACCACGGCAGGACAGGTGAAAGCAGTGGTGAAGGTAATCACAGGCCAGTCTCCTCCACAAGGGCATCTTCCGCTGACGATTGTCCTGCCTTGAGGCAGATAGCGTCCAAATCTGTGCATATTGCTTCGAACCACTGCGCCGAGCAAAGAAAACTCTAGTGTCTGGCATTCTCTTGTCACATGCCCCATCAATTGGAGGACGGCCTCTTCGCGCATCACTCCCCCACTTGCCCAAAATCGCAATTCGCGCCATAATCGCAGGACCTTGAACGACTAAAGTCATTACACTGGGAGGTGAACCCATGTTCCATGCCGCCGACCGCGTTCTGGTCGGAGTAATGCCCAATCCGGCGGACTTCCAAATCGCCCGCAATGCGGGCTGGTACCGCATCCCGGCAAAGCACGCCCCGCCCTCCACGACCGACGCCACCGTCCTGGCCTTCTACTTCACCGCAGCCTTCAAAGAAACCAGATGGGCTATCCACTGGTACGCAGAGGTACGCGGTCACGAACTGGTGCGCCGCCGCGACCTCCTCCCCCGCCAACCTGACCACCCTCGCGCCGACGCGCCTTATTACAAGCTGCAGCTCGGCCCGCTGATCCGCCGCGAACCTGCCATTCCCAGCCTGCGCTGGCGACGGCTCACGTTCATTGAGACGACGTGGGATCGCTTCAACGCCGCGGAGGAGATCAACGATCTTTACACCTCAGGCGCCGACGGCCTTTACGTCACCCTCAAGGAATGTGGCTTCTTCCCCGAACGAGAGTACCTCATCCGCGAAGCGGAAGGGGAATACACCGCCGATCTGGCGATTCACTGCCGCGAGGGTGTGGTCGCCGTCGTCCTGGGAGAGCGTCCGGCCCCTGCCGCCGCTCTCCGCCAGGCAGACCCCGCTGCAGTACGGGACGCGGTAGCGCAACTGGGCGGCCCCGTCGCCCCGCAGGAGCACGAGTGAATGGCCGGGCAACGTTTCACACAACTCACGCCAGCCCTCTGGGTCACCCAAAGCGCGCTATACGCCACCAACAGCGGCATCTTTCTCAGCGAGGGCCATGCCTGCCTGATTGACCCCGGCATCGCGC
>JAUWHU010000365.1 GCA_030605705.1 Thermoflexia bacterium
TGAATGTCAGACATCATCGGGGATTATCCTTCAAATCAAGCAAAAAGCAACTGAGGACTCACCACGGAGACGGTGGGGAGTATGGGGGTGCGGGAGCGTGGGGGTGTGGGGAGGATACGTTACCACGAGCAAAAGTGCTAATGTCCAGTATAATTAGGAGGAGAACGACGCCGGCAGGGTGACTTTCCTTTGAGGGGCAGAAATGACTCGGTTTGTCTTTGCAGTAGTTTTATTGGTGTGTCTGGCGTTGCTGGCCGGCTTCCTGGTGCTGGGACCGGGGCTGGAGCAGCGGGTAACTCCCGGCGTCTGGTTGTGGGATCTGCCGGTCGGGGGTAAATCACCGGAAGAGGCACTGTCGGAGGTGGACGCGGGGTTGTCGCTTGCTGAACCACGGATCGTGGTACTGGGGCCGAATGGGCAGCGTTGGGCTTTTTCACCGGCGGACCTGGGGCTGGCAGTCGAGCTGGCCGCAACGTTGGAGCGGGTGATCGCGCCCGGGCACAGATGTGAGGGGGGGGCGTCGCTCGCGGAGCGCTGGGAGATCTGGAGACGAGGCACGGTGGTCGCGCCTGTCCTGGTGTGGGAGCCGGCTCGCGCCGAGGCACAGCTGCGGACATTAGCCTCGCAATTGGATACAGCCCCGCAAGACGCGGGTGTGCGGCTGGACGGCACGACGTTGAGCCTGGAGCCGGGGATTTCTGGCTTGCGGGTGGAGGTGACGGCGACCTTAGCCGCATTGGAGCCGCTGCTGCGTACCCTCTCGCCAGCTGAGGTGCGCCTCGTCGTGACTCGCTTGGAGCCGGAGATCGGCGACGCTGCCGCTACGCAGGCACTGGATGTGGCGCGCACCGTTTTGGCCGAACCGTTGCAGCTCTTGCTCCCCGACCCGCAGGAGGGCGACCCCGGCCCCTGGACGCTTTCTCCGGAGGTTTTGGCCCAGATGTTGGTCATCCGCACCGCAGGGGGGCAGTTGCAGGTGGAGATTGACGATGTCGCTCTGGCGCAGTTTCTCGAACCCGTGGCGCGGGCATTGGCTCAAGAGCCGGTAGAGGCGTGTTTTCGCTTTGACAAATCTACCCAGCAATTGATTCTCCTCACGGCCAGTCAGATCGGGCGCGAGATGGATGTGCCGGCGACGATGGCGTGGATTGACGAGCGACTGCTGGAGGGACAGCATTTCGTCCCGCTGGCGGTGCGGGAGATTCCGCCCCGTTACCCCGACACGGCGACCGCCGAGGAGCTGGGAGTACGCGAATTGATCGCCGTGGGAGAGTCTTACTTCGTCGGATCCTCATCCGCGCGGGATCATAACATCAGCCTGGGAGCCTCCAAATTTGATGGCCTTCTCATCGCGCCGGGAGATACTTTCTCGTTCAACGAGTTCCTGGGGGAGGTGACAGCTGATGCGGGGTACGAGGAGGCCTACGTGATTTCCGGCGACCGGACGGTGCCGGGGATAGGCGGGGGCCTCTGCCAGGTAGCCACAACGGCTTTCCGCGCAGCTTTCTACGCTGGTTATCCGATCTTGGAGCGCTGGCAGCACTCCTATCGCGTGGGCTACTATGAGCTCGGCGGCTTCGGGCCGGGCTTTGATGCGGCGATTTACTCACCGGCGGTGGATTTGCGTTTCACCAACAACCGGGCGTATCCGCTGCTGATTGAGACGGAGGTGGATACCGCTAATGCCCGCCTGCGTTTTCTCTTCTACAGCACCGACGATGGGCGGACGGTGGAGCAGATTGGCCCGACGTGGGGCGAGCCGGAGCCGCCTGGCCCGCCACGGTACGAGTACGACCCTGATTTGCCGGCAGGCACGATGAAAAAATTGGAATCAGCTCACGATGGGCTGTTTGCCGTGCTGGAGCGGGTGGTGCGGGATGCGGAGGGAAATGTTCTCTACGAGGACCGTTTTGCCAGTCACTTCGTTCCCTGGCCGGCGCGTTACGCTTACGGACCGGGTTTCGTCCCGCCGCCTGAAGCGGAGGGCAGTGACCCGTGATCGGAGGGTGGTAAGGTAAACCGCCTACGGTCGGGTTCTTGACCGTAGGCGGTTATGGTTAAACGGGAAATTCTATGCCGGGGGCGCGGATACTTCGCCGGCATCGGCTTTTAGCCAGGCGCGGATCTCCAGGCTCATTTTTTGGAGGACGCTATTGCGCGGCATATCATCTCCCGTGGCGAACTCCAACTCTTTGAGTGTCGCCCGGACTCGCAGCGCGGTGGTTTCCAGGACGATCTCCATGCCGGGTTTGGCGAGGAGTACCGCTCCTTTGGCATCCAATTTTGATTTCAGTGCGGAGTCGCTGTAAGCGTATTCGCTGGCCACCACTTTGGTGAGCGTGCGGATGTCGCTTTTATCGAAGAGCCAGACTTCTAAGGCGGTGACTTGTTTGGGTTTGCCGGCGCCGAGACATTCGGAGATGTCCACGCCGCACTCGCCGAGGAAATCGGAGCCTTTCTCAATGCTAAAGGAGGGATTAAAAAAATCATCGCCCAACGTGTAGCTCGCCATGAAGGAACGTAGCGGAGCTTCCCCTTCAAGGGTTTCTTCAGGGGCCAGCAGACCGTAAGCCGCAGCCGTGCCTTCTGCTTTACCGCCGGCTCTCCTGAACTGTTGGCGCGCTCTCAGGCGCGTCACGAGATAGAACGCGATAGCCACGGCGCTTAACGCCACTGCCAGGTAGAGAAGAATCAGCCACGGTGACTTGCCGGTGGGTTCTACCACCTCCGGTTCCGGGGTGGTGACGATGCCCAGCGCTCCCGCCAGCTGGCTGACCGCTTGCGCTCGTTCACCACTGCCGGCTCTGCCCAGCGCCTCTTTGAAAGCCGGTTCCAGGGTTGCCGGATCTTTGGACCAAGGATTGACTTTTTGGTCCAGCCCCAGATGCAGTTTGGCACGCTCTATATCGTGATGGATGTTGTAATCCTCGGCCACGGCGTTGACGTAAACGCCCTGGTAAGTCAGGTGGAGCTGTCCGGGTGTGGCGTCCCGCCACTTTACCGGCCAAATGGCCCAGGCGAAGATCAGGCCGATAAGCAGTCCCACGATGATGCCACCCACGAAGCGTATCGTCTCCTTGCGTTCTTCCAAAATCCTCATAATGGTGAGCATAGCGATCCCCCTTGCCCTGTGATTGAAATCGGATGAGATACTATCAGAAGATTACCACAGGTTTTAATTATTTGCAAGTCGCACTCCGTTTTTGCCATTTGCTCATTTGCCATTTGCTCATTTTCCTCATTTGCCATTTGTCTTCGCCAGCAGTATAATCGCAGCGGAGAGCTTGAGGATACACATGGAGAACTGGCGAGCAACGATCCACGATTTCATAGAGGTGACGCCATTGCGCTGGGTGTTACATTCCCGTCGCCGGTGGCTGGCCGTGACTTCCGCGCTGCTGCTCGCGTTGCTATTGGGGGCCGGCAGCGGTTGGCTCATTGCCGAGGCCGGGCCGCTCGTGATGGCGATTCTGGCCCTGGCGTTGGTCGCTGTCCTGCTGATGGTGTGCGAGATCGAGGTGGCCTATTGGGCCGTGATTGGGGTGGTCACGTTGCTACCCTTCGCCTCGCTGCCGTTCAAGATCGGATTTACCCCTACCTTCCTCGACCTGGCGTTGCTGGGATTATTCTGTGTCTGGTTGGTACCCATCGCCGTGGGGCACGAGGTTGACCTGGTCTCGACGTCTCTGGACGGCCCGGTGTTGGCGTTCATGATCATGGCGGTGGGGGCTTTTGTGGCCGGGCTGTCTCACGCTACTTTAGATAGCTACCTGATCCGCCACTTCGCGGAAATTCTGCTGAGCATTGCCTTGTTCTACCTGATCGTCAACACAGTGCGGGATGTGGGGCGTCTGGAGCGACTGGTCCGCGTCTTTTTGCTGGCCGCGGGCGCGGCGGCGGCCCTGGGCATTGTGCTCTACGTGATCCCCAATGAACTGGCGATTCGGGTGCTCTCTGCCCTGGGCCGGCTGGGATACCCGGTCGGGCCGGGGGTGTTGCGTTTTGTCCGTGATGACCCGGCCCTGATGCAGCGCGCCACCTCGACCTCCGTGGACCCTAACATCTTAGGCAGCCTGCTGAACGTGGCCCTGGTCATGGCGGTTCCCCAGCTCTTTGCACGGCGTCCCATCCTCAAGCGGGGCTTGCTGCTCCCTCTGCTGGGGCTGATGGGGGTCTGCCTGGGATTGACGATCTCGCGCGGCTCAATGGTCGGCGCAGCGACGGCGCTCATTGTTCTCGGCGTCTTGCGGTAC
This sequence comes from Thermoflexia bacterium, assembly GCA_030605705.1. Lineage (GTDB taxonomy): Bacteria > Chloroflexota > Anaerolineae > B4-G1 > SLSP01 > JAUWHU01. The sequence goes on from JAUWHU010000365.1 coordinate 4,254, forward strand.
CCCAAAATCCTAATCTGGCTGGCGCTGGCTTTCCTATTGGTGCTGTTCCTGCCCTCGACGCAGGGGTACGTGCTGCATTTTCTTGAAGGCGTGCGGGGTGAGGACCTCTCCACTCAGATGCGCTTTGGCGAATACAAGGATGCCTTCATCCTCATCCGGCGTTACCCGGTGTTGGGTGTGGGGTTTGCCGGAGCGCCGGACATTGA
>JAUWHU010000558.1 GCA_030605705.1 Thermoflexia bacterium
TCCAGCCAGGTCACATCCGCCTCGGAGAGACCGGCGTAGCGCGTGCGCAGCTCGGGGACGGCGGAAAGGTGCGCCATCAAGCGAGAGAGGCGACGTTGCGCTTCGGGCAGGGTGTCCTGCAACAGAGTGTCTTGCGCCAGGGAACGCGCCACGCCGATGGCGGAGGTAGCTTCGTCCAGCGCGCCGACGGTATCCAACAGTACGTCGCTCTTGGCAAGGCGATTTTTACCGCCTAACCTGGCGGTCTCCCCACGATCCCCTTTGCCGGTGTAAAACAGTGTCTTGCTCATACGTTCCCTCCATCTGGGGAACCACAGAGGGTTCCCCCTACCATTTCCACACCTACAATTATACCCCCGGCCTCGGTCTGTGAAAATCCCACAAAAAAACCGCCCGCAGAAGAATTCTTCTGCGGGCGGCTCCCTTTCAGAGTGGCTGTTTTACTCAGCAGATCAATTGTGATCCATCTCCATCTTCTCGCTCACTCGTTTTTTCGCTTTCTCGCTTTCTCGCCTTTTCGCTTTCTCGCTTTCTCGCCTTTTCGCTTTCTCGTTATTCAGCAGCCCAACTGTAATCCATCTCTGCCAGCTGCCGGTACTGGTGCCAGCGGGCAATCGCATCCTGCTGGGCCAGCTTCAGCAAACGGGTCGCCGCTTCGGGATACGTCTGCTTCAGGGAGCGGAAACGTACCTCGTTGTACATGTACTCCTTGATGGGAAGCGTCGGCTCCTTGGAGTCCAGTTGCAGCGGATTGAGGCCCTTAGCCTTGCGGCGCGGGTCGTAGCGGTAGAGGTTCCAGGCGCCGGAGGCCACGGCCCGCTTCTGTTGAGCTAAGCCGTCCTTCCCCAGGTCAAAACCGTGAGCGATACAGTGGCTGTAAGCGATGATGAGGCTCGCTCCCTCGTAGGATTCAGCCTCCCGGAACGCCTTGAGCACCTGCGCGTCGTTAGCGCCCAGCGCCACCTGCGCCACGTAGATGTTGCCGTAGCTCATGGCGATCAAGCCCAGGTCCTTCTTGGGCAAGGGACGGCCGGCTGCTGCGAACTTAGCCACCGCGCCGCGCGGGGTCGCCTTGGACATCTGACCGCCGGTATTGGAGTAAACTTGCGTGTCCAACACCAGGACGTTGAGGTTGCGGCCCTGGGCCAGCACGTGATCCAGTCCGCCGTAGCCGATATCGTAGGCCCAACCATCGCCGCCGACGATCCAGACGGAGCGGCGCACCAGCACGGCGGCCACGCTCAACAGACTCTGCGCTTCCGGTGTCTGCACACCGGCGATGCGCTTCCGCAGTTCGGCGACACGCGCGCGTTGCGCGGCGTAGTCGCTCTCGGTGAGCTGCGCGGCGTTGAGCAGACCTTCGGTCAACTCATCCCCTAACGCGCCACGGAACTTCTCGACCAACTCGCAGGCGAACTGTTCCTGCAAATCTAACGTCAGACGGAAGCCGTAGCCGAACTCGGCGTTGTCCTCAAAGAGGCTGTTGGACCAGGTCGGTCCTTGACCGGCGGCGTTCTGCGCCCACGGGGTGGTCGGCAGGTTTCCGCCGTAGATTGAGGTACAGCCGGTGGCGTTGGCGATGACAGCCCGGTCGCCGAAGAGCTGGCTGAGCAGCTTCAGGTACGGCGTCTCGCCACAGCCGGCGCACGCGCCGGAGAACTCGAACAGCGGGCGTAGCAACTGCGAATCCTTGACCAGCTTGAGGTTCAGTTTAGTGCGGTCGTAATCGGGGAGCGCGTTGAGGAAGAAGTTGAAGTATTCCCGCTCGCGGAAGCGGATGGGAGGCTGCAGCGTCATGTTGAGCGCCTTGCGGTCGGGGTTTTGCTTATCCACCGCCGGGCAAACCTGGACACACATGCTGCAACCGGTACAATCCTCCGGCGCTACCTGCACGGTGAATTTCTGGCCCTTGAACGCGCGGCCTTTGGCGTCCACAGAGCGGAAGCCCTCGGGGGCGTCCTCTAAGAGTGCGGGATCGTACATCTTGATGCGGATAACCGCGTGCGGGCAGACCAGCGCACATTTTCCGCACTGGATACACAGCTCAGGTTCCCACACGGGGATCTCCATAGCGACGTTGCGTTTCTCCCACTGCGTTGTCGCGGTGGGGTACGTGCCATCGTCAGGCAGCAATGAGACAGGCATTTCATCTCCCTTACGAGCGATGATCCGGGCCGTCACCCGCTGCAAGAACTCCGGGGCCTCCGGGGGAACCACCGGCGGCATCTCGAGGGTGCTGGTGGCCTCAGCGGGCACCTCGAGCTGGTGCAGGTTCTCCAGGGCATGATCCACGGCAGCATAGTTCATCTGCACGATCTTCTCGCCGCGCTTGCCGTAGGTCTTCTTGATCGCTTTCTTGATGCGCTCAATGGCCTCATCTTTAGGCAACACCCCGGAGAGGATGAAGAAACAGGTCTGCATGATGGTGTTGATCCGCCCACCCAGGCCGGCCTCGCGGGCCACTTTGTAGGCGTCAATGACGTAGAACTTCAGCTGTTTGGCAATGATGTCTTCCTGAGTTTTGCGCGGCAGTTTATCCCACACCTCGTCCTGTTCGTAAGGAGCGTTGAGCAGGAAAGTGGCCCCTGGCTCAGCGGTCGCCAGCACGTCGAATTTCTCCAGGAAAAGGAACTGGTGACAGCCGACGAAATTGGCGAAGTTGATGAGGCAGGTCTGACGAATGGGGCGCGGGCCAAAGCGCAGGTGCGAGACGGTCACGGAGCCGGATTTCTTGGAATCGTACTGGAAGTAACCCTGGGCGTAATTCGTGGTGTCCTCGCCGATGATCTTGATGCTGTTTTTGTTCGCGCCGACGGTGCCGTCGGAACCCAGACCGTAGAACATGGCGCGTACCACGTCATCCGACTCAATGTTGAAGGTGGGGTCGTAGGCGATGCTCAAGTGGGTCACGTCGTCATCAATGCCGACGGTGAAGTGCTTGCGCGGCTCGTCTTTCGCCAAGTCATCGAAGATGCCCTTGACCATCGCGGGAGTGAACTCTTTGGAAGAGAGGCCGTAGCGCCCGCCGGTGACGTGGATGTCATCGCGTCCCATCTCGGACAGGGCCGCCACACAATCTAAGTAGAGCGGCTCGCCCAGGCTGCCCGGCTCCTTCGTGCGATCCAGCGCCACGATGATTTTGACCGACTCCGGGAGCGCGGCGACGAAGTGCTCAATGCTGAAGGGACGGTAGAGGCGTACCTTGAGCAGGCCGATTTTTTCGCCGCGCGCAGCCAGATACTCGACGGTATCGTGGGCGACTTCTGCGCCGGACCCCATCATCACGATGACGCGGTCGGCGTCGGGCGCGCCGACGTAGTCGAACAGGTTGTACTGGCGGCCGGTCAGCCCGGCGAATTTATCCATGGCCTTTTGGACGATGCCGGGGGTCTTGAGGTAGTAAGGATTGACCGTCTCGCGGGCCTGGAAGAAGACATCGGGGTTCTGGGCAGTGCCGCGCATCACGGGTCTATCGGGATTGAGGCCGCGCGCGCGATGAGCCAGGACCATGTCGTCGTCCATCATCGCCCGGATGTCCTCACGGGTCAGCTGCTCGATTTTGTTGATCTCGTGGCTGCTGCGGAACCCATCGAAGAAGTGTACAAACGGCACCCGCGCTTCCAGCGTCGCTGCCTGCGCGACAAGTGTGAGATCATGCACCTCCTGGATCGAGTTACTTGCCAGGAGCGCGAAGCCGGTAGCGCGCGTCGCCATCACGTCGCTGTGATCGCCGAAAATGGAGAGGGCCTGGCAGGCCACGCTACGAGCCGAGACGTTGAAGACGGTTGCGGTCAACTGGCCGGCGATCTTGTACATGTTGGGGATCATCAGGAGCAAGCCCTGGGATGCGGTGAAGGTCGTGGTCAATGCGCCGGTC
>JAUWHU010000265.1 GCA_030605705.1 Thermoflexia bacterium
CGCAGGATGACCTGGTCCAGCCGGGGCCACAGGTTCCGCAGCAGGCCTTGCACGTCCTCCGCGTCCGAGTTCTCGGTGAGGGTGGTGAAGCCGGCCAGGTCGGCGAACAGGAAGGTCGCCAGCTGGCGCGTTTCGGCGGGAAAGGCGTTTTGCAAAGTCCGCAGTTGCTCACGCAAGGGAGCGAGCGCCGTCTCGATGACGGCCTCGCCGAGGAGCGCGTGTTGGGCTTCCAGTGCCGCGATTGTCTGTTCCAGTTGCTCACGTTTTTCGGCTGTGGTCGTGATGGTCAAAAGTTACCGTCCTTTCTCGGTCGTGTCTGGCGTCCCCCTGGGTTTGCACCTCCATGACCGGGAGGGGTGGACGAAGGTCGCGCCGGTTTCCGCTACCACCTCTGCCAGTCTCATCTCCCGCGCTTCATCTGTAGACAGTGAGAAGACCGCGTTGCACGCTCCACGCGCTTTGAATGTCCCTGCCCGTTGGAAGTTCTCACATTTGAAGTAGCTCTCTGCCCCGACTTGGTGATCCAACGTGGAGCAGGTCAACACCGGCGCGCGGTGGACGTAGGGGCGGATACGCCGCGCGGCCTCGCCAACCCGCTCAAAAGTCGGCAGTGTTTTCACAGAGCCGTATCCATCCTGTGCAATTCTAACTCCATTCCCAGGCGGTCAAAAATCTCCCGCGCCTTCTGCCACAGCGCTGCTCCTTTCTCGCTATCTCCTTTCTCTATCTCGTACCCGGCCCACTCCCGCAGCGTCCGTGCCCGCTCCCCCTTTGCGCCCATCTCGGTGAAGACCCGCAGGCTCTCGGTGAAGCAGTCCGTTGCGTTGTACGTCTCGTCGCCGGTAGCGATGGGTTGCGCCAGCTGCGCCGCCACCATCCCCAGGGCACACCACGCTCCGCCGATCAGGTCTTGCGCTTCTGCCTTTTGCCCCAACGCCAGTGCCTGCCGCGCTGCCGCCAATGCCTCCGTCATTTTTTCTTGCCCCAAACACGCCTCTGCCAGGAAACGATACGTTTCCGATAGAAATCCCGCCTGCACGCCAGTTCCGGCCAGGAGGATGGTTTGCCGTAGATCGTCCTCGGCAGTACGAAACTCTCCCAGCCCGATCCGTGCCCCGCCCAAGTTACTGAGAAACACCAACTCCCCGTCCCGATTACCGGTCTCGTGGGCGATCTTCAGCGATTCCAGGTAGAGGGGGGCGGCAGCTTGATAATCTCCCCGCAAGCGGGCGTGCTCGCCCAGGTTGTTCAGCATCGCCGCTACTCTCTCCCGGTCGCCGAGTTCCCGATACAGTATCACTGCCCGCATGTTATAGTTAGCGGCATCGTTGTAGCGCCCCAACACGTTATGCACTCCGCCGAGTAAATTTAGACTATCTGCCATCTCGCGCCGGGCGCCCAGCTTGGTGCTGAATATCAACGCCTGCTGTCCCAGAGTCAATGCGGCCTCCGCGTTGCCCAATCTGTAGAAGCCCCAGCCCTTTCTGAACAATGCTCTGGCCAGTTCCACCTCTGCAGCGGCTCCCGCTCCTCGCGCGATTTCTTCTGCTCTGCCTGCGCTTTCCAGCGCGGCCGGATAGTCGCCCCGAGAGTCTTCCATCCGGGACGCCCCGTTCCAGGCGCGCGCTTGTGCTACCGTGTCTCCTGCCACTTCCGCCGCTGCCCGCAGCGCCATGTAGACCTCTCCCGCCTCTGTGTACCGGACCTGCCACCGCAGCATCTCCCCCAGCCCTTCGTACAAGACCACCCGTCGCGCATAGATCTCCGAGGTTTCTAAAACCTCGGAGGTTTCGGTGAAGAACTCCAACGCTTTCTGGTAGTAATCAATCGCTGCCTCCGGCGCGTAGGTCTCGCGGGCCTGTTTTCCGGCACGCCCATACCACTCCGACGCCAGCAATTTTTCCCCGGCCCACTCGTAGTGCGCGGCGATCACGGCGGCCCATTCGTCGGCGCGCTCCACGGTGGCCTGTATCAGCCATTCCGCCGCCCGCCGGTGGTACACCCGGCGCAGTTTTTTGAGGGTGTACTCGTACACCACATCCCGCAGCAGCACATGCTTGAAGTAGTACTCTTTCTCCCCGGCCAGCTGCGAGAGCGGTTGCCGGAACACCAGGTCGTGTCGTTGTAGCTTCTCCCATACCTCTTCGGGCACGGCTTCTTGCCCGACGTAGGCTACTGTCCCCTCCCAGAATACTCGTCCCACCACCGCTGCCTGCTGCAGCGTGGCCCGCAGCTCCGGGCTGAGCCGCTCCAGCCGCGCCTGGAGCACCCCCTGCACCGTCACCGGAACGCTCAGTCCTACCGGCCGCCCCGCGTCTACCTGCCAGGTGTCCGGTCTGGCCTTGATCACGTTTTGCTCAATCAGCCAGTGGATCAGTTCCTCGGCAAAATAGGGATTGCCGGCACTTTGTTCAACCAGCAACGCGATCAGCCACTCGGGCGGCTGCGCCACCTTTTGCAGCAGCTCGTGGGCCAGTTCGTCGGCTAATTTACCGGAGAGCGGGGCCAGGTCCAGGCGGCGGTGGTGCTCGATTGGTTCTCCTGTGATTTGCCGGTCCCAATGTGCAGGCCGCTCCCAGAATGAGGGGCGCGTTATCCCGATCATGCACAAACGCCAGGGGTGTTGTTCCGTTAAGATGTCAGATAGCAGTGTCAGTGATTCCTTATCTGCCCAGTGCAGGTCTTCTAACAACAGCACGGCCGGCCCGGTGGCGCACAACTGGGCCAGATACTCCCGCAACAGCACCTCGGCCCGACCACGGATCTGCCGAGTGTCCTCGGCGATGTGGACTATCCGGGGGCTGTGGCGGAAGTCAAAGCCTATCAATTGCCCGACGAAGGCGGCCGCTTCTGCGCCCAGTTCGTCACCTAGCACCTCGGTGAAACCGGCCGTTAGTTTGTCCCGCGCCACGTCCAGCGGATCGCCTTCGCGAATCTGGAAGCGGAACGACAACAGGTCACGTAGAAGGTGATAGGGGCTGAGCTCGGTTTGCAGCCACGCCCGCGCCTTGAGATACCAGACTGGTTCCGGTCGTAGTTCGAGCCAGTGCTCAAACTCGGCCAGCAGGCGGCTCTTGCCCACGCCGGCCTCGCCTGAGACCGTCACCCATTGCAGGCTGCCAGCAGTCAGCGCTCGCCGGTAAGCTTCTTGCAAGATGGTTAACTCGGCGTCGCGCCCGATGGTGCGGGTAGTGATACCGGCCAGCCCGCGCGTCTGCATACGAAAGGCGCGTGGTTTTTCGCGGTAGATGAGATAGGTCTGTACTGGCCGGGTCTTGCCCTTCACGGCCAACGGCGGTTGCTCTCGAGCGCTAAACAGGCCGCGTATCTGGTCGTAGGTGGACTGACCGACGAGTACGCCTTCTATGGGGGCGGCCCGCTCCAGTCGCGCAGCCAGGTTGACCGTGTCGCCGATGAGGTTGCGTTCGCCGGTGGAGACGATGTAGGATGCCGACACCAGCCCGGTGTTGACGCCGATACGCATGGTCAGGGCGACATTTTGCTCCTGGCGAAAGGTATCCAGCTCGACTTGCAGCGCCAGGGCGGCGCGCACAGCCTGGGCCGGATCATTCTCGTGGGAACGTTCCAGTCCCCAGACGGCCATCACGCCGTCGCCGAGGTGTTTGTCTATGTGACCGCCGTGTCGCAGGATGACCTGGTCCAGCCGGGGCCACAGGTTCCGCAGCAGGCCTTGCACGTCCTCCGCGTCCGAGTTCTCGGTGAGGGTGGTGAAGCCGGCCAGGTCGGCGAACAGGAAGGTCGCCAGCTGGCGCGTTTCGGCGGGA
>JAUWHU010000005.1 GCA_030605705.1 Thermoflexia bacterium
GGCACCAAACTCATCGTCGCCGATCCGCGCAAGATTGACCTGTGCAAGCTGGCCGTGTTGCACCTGCAGCAGCGCCCCGGCACCGATGTCGCGCTCTTCAACGGCATCATGCGCGAGATTCTGGTCAACGGCTGGGAAGACAAAGAGTACATCGCCGAGCGCACCGAGAACTTCGCGGCGCTCAAAGAAGTGGTGATGAAGTACACGCTGGAGCTCACCGAGGAGATCACGACGGTGCCCGCCGCGAAGATCAAAGAAGCGGCCCGCCTGCTCCACGAAAACAAGCCCACCGCCGTCTTCTGGTCAATGGGCATCACCCAGCACACCACCGGCACGATGAACGTGATGTCGTTGGCGAACCTCCAAATGCTCCTGGGCAACTTGGGTGTGCGCGGCGGCGGCGTGAACCCGTTGCGCGGCCAGAACAACGTGCAGGGCGCGTGTGACTTGGGCACGCTCTCCAACGTCTACCCCGGCTACCAGAAAGTGGTTGACCCGGCGATGAAGGAGAAGTTCGAGGCGTTCTGGGGCGTCGAGGGGCTGTCCGACAAGGTCGGCCTCACCGTCGTGGAGATGATAAACGCAGCTCACGATGGCGATCTCAAGGCGCTCTACGTCTTCGCCGAGGACCCCATGACCTCTGACCCCGATCTCAACCACGTCAGGGAGGCCCTGAAAACTCTAGACCTCTTAGTGGTGCAGGACATCTTCTTCACCGAGACGGCCAAATACGCCACCGTGATCCTACCCAGCACCTGCTTCGCCGAGAAGGAAGGCACCTTCACCAGCACCGAGCGTCGCATCCAGCGCGTGCGCAAGGCCGTGCAGGCTCCCGGCGAGTCGCGTCCCGACTGGCAGACCATCTGCCAGGTAGGCACCCGCATGGGCTACCCCATGCACTACGATTCGCCCGCCGACGTGATGGACGAGATCGCGGCCTGCACTCCCATCTACAGCGGCGTCCACTACTGGCGGCTGAACGCGGGCGCGCAACTCTCCTGGCCCGTGCGCGGGGACGAGCATCCCGGCACGCCCATCCTGCACGTCGGGAAATTCTCCCGTGGGCTGGGGCTTTTCACGGCCAACGAGCACCTTGAGCCGCGCGAGGCTCCCGACGACGAGTATCCCTTCACCATGACGACGGGGCGCGTGCTCTACCACTGGCACGGCGGCGAGCAAAGCCGCCGCTCCAAGAACCTGATGGCGCTCTACCCCGAACCGCTGGTCGAGGTCAACCCCGACGACGCTTCCCGCCTGGGATTGGCGCAGGGCGACAAGATCAAGGTCGCGTCGCGCCGTGGCGAGTTCGTCGCCCGCGCGTGGCTGACCGACCGCGTCGTGCCCGGCCTGATCTTCAGCACCATGCACTTCCCCGCCGGGAACGCCAACTGGGCCACCGGCGCCTTCTTGGACCCCGTGGCGAAGATCCCGGAGTACAAGGTCAGCGCGGTCAAGGTGGAAAAGATCGCGTAAGTTGTGAGATACCGAACGCCCCCAGGTAAATGCCTGGGGGCGTTTTACATGGGGAGTTAGTGGTTGGTGATTGGGTGCGGCTCAGCGTTTTAGCGTCTCAGCGTTTCAGCGTCTCAGCGTCCCAGCGTTTTAGCGACTGCTTCGAAAATAAACGGCCCGTAGTAGCGACTTCAGTCGCTGGCGACGTTGAACAAACCGGCGCGTCCGCTGTAAAAACTCGCCTTAAAACTGAAACACACTCCTGGTGCTATGGATAGTTGTTTGCTGGTGCAGATGCAGTATAATCACAGATACCGAGAACGAAGGTCAAACGGTGAGCGGATGGGACGAAGGAGAAACAACCTGTCCTTGCCACGGATTTCAACACAGCCCTCACCTACGCCCAACGTGACATCAAGGCGCACTGGCGCTATTATCTGGAGCGGTACAAGAGATGGATAAAATGACTAACGATGAAATGTTCGAGCATAATCTGGAACTGCAGACAGTTTTTATGCAATATATCTTGAACCATCCTGGCATCTTGGATCGGCTCCCCGATGACTTTCGGCTGGTCATCCTGCCCGACGACGACCCTGAACTGGGACAACGCAACCTGGAATTGCTGAGCCAACAAGGCGACTCTGATAAGCCGCTGATCATCGCGCGTATGCACACCCGGCGACCGGTTGATCTGAAAATACGTCCTCCCCAGGTCTTTGTGCCTGTAGCGGTTGCGGCTGGTGTGTCAGTCACAAGATAATGAGACCGGCCACAGCTAGAGTGGAGA
>JAUWHU010000054.1 GCA_030605705.1 Thermoflexia bacterium
CCTGATGCAACAGCAAAGGGGCCTGTACGGGGAGGGGTTGCGGAAGATGTTAGATCTGGAACAGCGCAACGGCGCGTCGGGCGTGCTGGATTTCTGCCGGCGGAGCGAGTAGAAAATGGCAAGAAAAATGACAAATGAGCAAATGACAAATGACAAACGTGAAACGGGGGGCGTCAAATGGAGAATGTGGGTGACCAAAAAAATGACAAAAAGAGAGGGGGGAATGGCTGAAATGTTGAATTTGCAGTGTACGGTGAATACCTCCATGCTGCCCATCACCGGTAGACCGCGCCTGGTCTACCTGCTGTTAGAGGTGGGCGCGGAAGGGGTGGCGGTATCGCTGCCGGTCAACCTGGCGTTGGTCGTGGATGTGAGTGATTCAATGCGCATCCGCCTGGTCACAGAACCCCAGTTTGAGGAGCTGGCCCACCTGGGATTGCTCAAAGAGGTGCTCGTGGATGGCGTCCCGGCCTGGCGCTCCAGTAACATCCCGGACGAGGTGTTGACCCGCCTGCCACGCAAGATTGACCGGGTCAAGGACGCGCTGCGGGCAGCCGTCGAACATCTCCGCCCTGCCGACCGTTTCTCCCTGGTCGCTTTCGCCGGGCAGGCGGTCACGCTGATCCCCAACAGTGCCGGCAGTGACAAACATCGTTTGCTGGATGTCGTAAATGGACTGGACGAACTGCAGCTGGGGGATGATACTTATATTGGGCGCGGGATGGAATTGGGCCTCGAAGAATTGCAGCGAGGGGTTGCCACTGGCCTGGCCGACCGATTACTGGTGCTTACCGATGGGTTCACGCTCGACGAGGACGATTGTCGCGCCGAGGCCAAACGCGCGCAGACGGCCGGCGTCCCCATCAGCACGCTGGGGCTGGGCGGTGACTTCAACGAGGAGTTGATGATCCCCATCGCCGACCAGACCGGAGGCGAGGCCTATCTGCTGGAGAATTCCGAAGATATCCCGTCCGCTTTCGCCCAGGAGTTGCAGCGAGCACAGGCGGTGCGTTACCGTGACCTGGAGCTGAAATTGCGTCCCTCGCAGGGGGTGGAGGTGCGGGCGGCTTACCGCGTGCGGCCCGCCATCGCGCCGTTAGAAGCGGTCAATGAGGGGGGGAGCTACAGTTTCGCATTGGGCGACCTGGTGGCGGAGGAGGAGCCAGCACTGCTGCTGGAGTTGATCGCGCCGCCGCGTCCGGCGGGAGTCTACCGGCTGACCCAGGCACTGCTGGCCTGTGACGATCCGGCCGGTGGTGCGGCTGGCCTCAAGACGCGGGCCGATGTGGTGGTCGAATACACGTCTGACCCGGCGCGGGTGGTGCAACAAGCGCCTCAAGTGATGAGCATCGTCGAGGCGCTGAGCGCGTACAAATTACAGCGCGGCGCACAGCAAGCGTTACAGAAAGGGGATGTGCCCGGTGCGACGCGCAAATTGCGGGCTGCCGCCACTCGCCTGCTGGATATGGGCGAGGCGGACTTGGCCGCAGAGATGGAACAGCAGGCGGCGGAATTGGAGCAGCGCGGTCAGGCTGACCCCCGGAGAACGAAGAAATTACGCTACGAGACAAGGAAATTGACGCAGAGCATGGCGAATGGCAAATTGCAAATAGCGAATGGCGAAGAAAATGACAAATGAGCAAATGACAAACGTGAAACGGCGGGCGTCAAATGGCGAATGGGTGAATTAAGTTGACGGAGTAAGAAGGGGGATGAATGTCATTGAATAGAGGACAGATCACCGGCGGTCGTTACCGCGTCGTCTCCTTGCTGGGGCAGGGAGGGATGGGGGCGGTTTACCGTGCGTGGGACATGCGGCTCAACGTCCCGGTCGCGCTCAAGGAGATGACGCCCCAGCCGGGGCTTGATCCTCGCATGTTAACCCAACTGCGCCAGCAGTTCCAGCGAGAGGCAGCTGTTTTGGCCGGTCTGGATCATCCCTATTTGGTAGGTGTCAGCGATTCCTTCGAGGAAAGAGGTAATGCCTATCTGGTGATGAGGTTCGTTGAAGGGGAGAATCTGGCCAACCACATC
>JAUWHU010000256.1 GCA_030605705.1 Thermoflexia bacterium
GTTGACGAGGAAACTTGCCCAGGAGACGCCCCCGAGACGGGGGCTGGGAGCAGTGTAAGTGCGGCTTTTGCCCCAATGCGTTTGCACGTCACCAAGGATGAAAATGGCTTGTAGTAACGACTTTAGTCGTTCAGCGACGCAAGCGACTTCAGTCGCTACTACGAACGGTTTTTTTCGAGGCGGAGACGAGACCAACCACCCAACTAACCTCGCTACGTGTCCAGCCAGCGCTTGAGATACTGTCCCGTGTATGATCCCGCTGTTTGCACTACCATCTCCGGTGTGCCCTCGGCGACGATTTGCCCGCCGGCGTCACCGCCATCCGGCCCCAGGTCAATGATCCAGTCGGCCACCTTGACCACGTCCGGGTTGTGCTCGATGACCACCACGGTGTTGCCTGTGTCCGTCAATTGTTGCAGCACCTGGATCAGCTGATCCACGTCGGCGGCGTGCAATCCCACGGTGGGTTCATCTAAGATGTAGAGGGTGCGACCGGTGGCGCGTTTTGAGAGCTCCCGGGAGAGTTTCACGCGCTGCGCCTCGCCGCCGGAGAGTGTCGGGGCCGGCTGCCCCAGGCGGATGTAGCCCAATCCCACGTCCTGAAGCGTCTGTAGTTTCCTGAGGATGCGCGGGATCGCCGCGAAAAACTTCACTGCCTCGCTCACCGTGAGCTCCAGCACCTCGGCGATGGTCAGCCCCTTGTAACGCACCTGGAGCGTCTCGCGGTTGTAGCGGCTGCCGTGGCAGATATCGCAGAGGACGTAGACCTCCGGCAGGAATTGCATCTCAATGCGCAGCGTCCCCTGTCCCTGGCAGGCCTCGCAGCGCCCCCCTTTGACGTTGAACGAGAAGCGCCCCGGTTTGTATCCGCGGATCTTCGACTCCGGCAACGCGGCGAAGAGCTCGCGGATGGGGCCGAAGACTCCGGTGTAGGTCGCCGGGTTCGAGCGGGGCGTCCGCCCGATGGGCGATTGGTCAATATTGATGACTTTGTCCACGTACTCCACGCCCTCGATGGTGTCGCAGTCCCCTGCGGACCGGCGGGAGCCGCTGAGCAGCTGCACCAGCCGCGCGTAGAGTGTCTCCACTACCAAGGAACTTTTACCTGAACCGGAGACGCCCGTCACGCAGATGAACAGCCCCAGCGGGAACCGCGCGTCAATGTCCTTGAGATTGTGCTGTCGCGCGCCACGCACGGTCAGCGACTGGCCGTTCCCCGGACGCCGGTGCTCCGGCACCGGTACGCAGCTGCGCCCGGAGAGGTATGCTCCCGTCACGGAGGTGGGATGCGCCAGGATCGTCTCCAGCGGCCCTTCAACCACGATTTCGCCGCCGTGCTCGCCCGCGCCGGGGCCGAGATCCACGATCCAATCGGCAGCGTGGATCGTCTCTGCATCGTGTTCCACCACCAGGATGGTGTTGCCCAGGTCACGCATCTCTTCGAGCGTGTGGATGAGCCGCGCCGTGTCGCGCTGGTGCAGACCAATGCTCGGTTCATCTAAGACATAGAGCACGCCGGTGAGCTGTGAGCCGACCTGCGTCGCCAGGCGGATGCGCTGCGCCTCCCCGCCGGAGAGTGAGCCGGCGGGGCGAGCTAAGCTCAGGTAGCCCAGCCCCACGTTGACTAAGAAGGTCAGGCGCTGGCGGGTTTCCTGCAGCGCGCGCTCGCCGATGGCGTATTCTTTGGGCGTCAGTAGGCCCCCTTCCGCCGGGGGAACCAGCAGCTCCGTCACCCACTCCCGCAACCGCACAACGGGCCGGTGGGCGATCTCGTAGATATGCTCTCCGGCCAGGGTGACGGCCCGCGCGACCTCGTGAAGGCGGGCGCCCTGGCACTCGCTGCACGGCGTGCGGCTCATCACCTCCTCGATCCGGTTGCGGATGTAATCGGAGCTCGTTTCCTCGTAGCGCCGTTGCAGATTGGGAAGTATCCCTTCGTAGGGGCGACTGCTTTCCCAGACGCCGTTGGGGCCTTCGTAGCGGAGGGGGATGTGTTCCTGGCCGCTCCCGTGGAGGATGATGCGTCGCTGAGCTGCGGTCAGGTCACGCCAGGGTTTGTCCAGGGCGATGCCGTAGTGTTCGGCGACGCCGCGCATACGTTTGAAGGTGTAGCTTTCCCTATTTTCCGCCACGCCAAAGACGATCGCGCCCTCGTTCAGGGAACGGTCGGGATTCGGCACGATGAGTTCGGGATTGAGTTCCAACTTGTAGCCCAATCCCTGGCAGGCGGGGCAGGCTCCGTGGGGGCTGTTGAATGAGAAGGTGCGCGGCTCAATCTCGAGCAGGCTGATGCCACAGACCGGACAGGAGAGTTTTTCGGAGAAGAGCACATCCCCCTCCGTGATGGCTGCCGGATCGGGCGAGCGCACCACAGCTACGATGAGCACGCCATCTCCCAGCCGCAGCGCAGTTTCCACCGAATCGGTGACCCGGCTGACGAAGTCGCGGTACGCCTCCTCCGGCTCCTCGGTTGGATCGGGGATGATGAGGCGATCCACTACCGCCTCGATATGGTGCAGCTTGTAGCGGTCAAGCTCCGGCACATCCTCCAGCTCGTAGGCTGTGCCATCCACGCGGACGCGGACGAAACCCAGCTTGCGCACTTCCTCGAAGATGGAATGGTGGTGGCCTTTGCGTCCGCGCACCAGCGGCGCGAGGAGCTGCAAGCGTGTGGCAAGGGGCAATGTTAGCACGGCGTCCACGATCTCCTGCGCGCTCTGCCGGGTGACCGGGCGTCCGCACTGGGGACAGTGGGGGATGCCGATGCGGGCGTAGAGCAAGCGCAGGTAATCGTAGATTTCCGTGACGGTGCCGACGGTGGAGCGCGGATTGTGGGAGACGCCCTTCTGGTCAATGGCGATGGCGGGACTTAGCCCCTCAATGGATTCCACATCGGGTTTGTGCAGCTGCCCCAGGAATTGCCGCGCGTAGGAGCTCAGCGACTCAATGTAACGTCTCTGTCCCTCCGCGAAGATCGTGTCGAAGGCTAAGGATGATTTCCCGGAGCCGGAGATGCCGGTGATGACCACCAGGTTATTTTTGGGGATCACCACGTCAATATTCTTCAGATTGTGTTCCCGCGCACCGCGCACGATCAATTGATCCTGGCGCTTGGCTTTGGAGGTTCTTGCCATTTTACCTTCCCATCCTTTTGTGAGCTGGCTCCCCTGAAAAAAGGCATCTTACCACGGAGGACACGGAGAAGATAGAAAAAATTTGATATTTGGTTTAAGAAAATTTCATTTTACGCGGCAAAAAATTAATTTTCTCAAGGTCAAATTTAAAATCTCTGTGCTCTCTATTTCTCTGTGGTGAAATTCTTAGTTTTTTCAGTAGACTCTGAGCTGTCTTACTATTATAACACGAATTGAGGAGAGAAACATTTGTTCTATACGGGCGCGGTTCTACTTGAGCAGCGGGATGGCGTTTCATTTTTAAGGCCAAGAGCGCGATTTGGAAATAGTAGGTTGTCAACCGTAGTTTGATGGATAAAATCGCTTACCGGTAGCCATTTTTATTCGTCAAATCAGCCTTGACGAAACACCCGGGTATCCACAACGTTTTCACGACATGCGGTCACGATCCGCGCCAGCACACCGTCCGAG
>JAUWHU010000341.1 GCA_030605705.1 Thermoflexia bacterium
CACACCGGCGGGAGAGACCTGGGAAGCAGCCTTAGTAGCGGCCTGTCCGGCCCCCTTCGCAGAAGCCGGCGTGGCGTTAGGCACGGCTCGCCTGCAAGACACCTTCGCCGCCTGGGGGCTGACCACCGCCCCCGATTTCGAACTTCCCACCGTGGCGGCCGAGTGGAACGCCGCGCAGGCCGACGCGGCACAAGAGGCCATTGGGCAGGGGGGCCTGCTCGTCACGCCCCTGCAAATGGCCGGCGTCGTCGCCACGCTGGGGAACGGAGGCGCGCGCCCTCCCCTGCACTTACTGGCCCAGGCACAGCCGGGGTGCGCCGGGCCGCCCCTCTCCCAACCCACACCGGTCATCGAGCCGGAGTTAGCGGCGCAGCTACGTTCACAATGGCCCACCTGGGGAGATGCCATCGGGCACCTCGGCACGGCATTGGCCGGGCCGGATCGCGAGCTCTCCTGGTTCCTCGGACTGAATTCGGCTCACATCTCACGCTACGCCGTGGTCGTCCTCCTGGAAAATCCGCCCCACGTCGAGGATGCGGCAGCGATCGGGGTACGCCTCCTCCAGGAGTCAGTGGCCCCTTGTAGCCGCGACTTCCAAATCGCGCAAGCTCCACGGCGATAAATCGCCTACTACAAACGAGGCTATGCCACTCTTTGACCCAGAGTTGTTATCAATTGTTCACATTCACAATGACGATAAGGTTTGACAAACCTGCATTTCTAACCTATGATATAGATAAGTTTAATCCGGCAAACCATTTGAGTCATTCAAACCCATAGCATAGCAAAAATCAGCCACGAATTGATACGAATAAAAAAAATTGGTTCTTTGGGAATTCGCGTGGTTGAGTTAAAATTAACCACGGATTTCACAGATTAGCACGGAAAAAAGTAAAAAATCCGTGAAAATCCGTGTAATCTGTGGTGAAAAACTTACGTCGCGTGACACTTACCACGGCAATTCCCAGAGAGCCAAAAAATTTAGTGAAATTCGTGGCAGAAAAGAGCAAGACCGGCTCGAGACGCCCCGGATTATTGAGAAGTTGTCACGAGTGTTTACACACCGCCAAGGACGAAAATGATTTGTAGTAACGACTTTAGTCGTTCAGCGCCGCAAGCGACTGAAGTCGCTACTACGAACCGTTTATTTTCGAAGCAGACACAGTGATTCTATATCCGCCTCCACAGCGGGCCACTATTTAAGGAGAAGAAGATGAAGGACACCATCCTATTGATCGAAGACGACGAAGCACTGTCCCAACTGGTACAGCTGCTTCTGGAACGCGCCGGTTATACCGTCCACAGTGCCGGTAACGGCAAAGTGGGTCTGGAACTGGCCCGCGAAATCCCTCCCGACCTGGTGCTGCTCGATATCCTGATGCCAGATATGGATGGGTGGCACGTCTATGAAGCCCTGCAGGGCATCACCGATGCTCCGGTCCTTTTCCTGACCGCGCTGGGAGACGAACACAACATCACCTATGGGCTGGGACTGGGCGCCGACGACTATATCGTGAAGCCCTTCGGTTACAAAGAGCTGGTCACCCGCGTGCAAGCCGCGCTATCGCGTGACCGGCGCATGAAGGGCCAACAAACCGTCTTCCAAGCCGGGGAGCTGTGGGTCAACCTGGACACCCATGAGGTCAAGATCGACAACCGGCTCGTCACCCTGACCCCTACTGAATACTCGCTGCTCTCCGCCCTGCTCCAGGATCCGGGTCGCACCGTCAGCCACGACGCCCTGCTGCGGCGGGTGTGGGGACCGGAATACGCCAACCGGCGGGATTACCTGAAGCTCTACATCTGGTACCTGCGGCAGAAAATCGAGAAGGATCCCCGCGACCCCAAATACATTCTGAGTGAGCGTGGACAGGGATACCGGCTGAATGTAGAAAAGCCAGAGACGACGGAATCCCAAGAGGCCTGACTGGTGGCAGCACTCCTCCAAAACAACAGCTGGCATTTCGATCTACGCTCCGCACTCATCGGCGCGGCTGCGGCGAGCCTTCTCATCCTCCTGCTCTACAGAAACCGCGTGACCCTGCACGAACGCGCCCAACGGGCCTGGCAACCGGCAGCCAACGCACTGGCCCGGCTGCGGAGCAGCACTGAGGAAAAATATCTCACCGCGCTACAAAAGGCACTCCGCGCGCGCTTGCTTTTTAATCCTCAGGATCCGGCAGCCATCTTCACCCCGCCGACCTTCCTGGCCCCGCCCCCTCTTCCCAGCGGCGCGGGCGACCTGGCCGACCCACACCCTCCCCCATCCATCACCTTCGGGGCACTGCTGAAGGGCCACTCCCGCTTGCTCCTCACCGGCCCCCAGGGTTCCGGGCGGACCATGACGCTCGCTATGACCGTCTGGCAAGTCGCGGTGCAGGATGAGAAGACGCGACGGCCTTACCAACGCTTCCCCCTGTGGATAGATTTAAGCCGTCCCTTCACGTTGCCCGACACGGAGTCTGCCCCTCTGGAATTCCTGAGCGACCTGGCCTGCCAATTTCTGCCGAAATTGAATCCCAAATGGGCGCGACACCATTTACGTACCCAACCCTCTCTCCTGCTGCTGGATAATTGGGATGCTCTCCCGCCAACGAAGCGCGCGGCAATGGCCCGCCTGATCGAGGCGGCAGCCCAACAGATGCCTGACAGCTCCTGGCTCATCGCCAGCACCCCAGAAGGATATGGCCCTCTGGTAGAGAGCGATTTTGTGCCCTTAGAGATTGTCCCGACAACCGGCGAGGAAACCCTGCAAAGACTTTACACAGGCTGGGCCGGCATGCTTGGACAAGAGGGTTTTGAGCTCCACGGCGAGATGTTGTACATGCTGCTATGGGCCAAAGATGCAGGTGACGGTCTGTTGGAAATGACGGCACGCACCGTTCTACAGCTGCGCGCGGACAAGATCCCCTACCGCCCCACCGAGGTCTTGACGGCGCTGCTGGAGGAGCTCTATCTGCCCATCCCCGACCTGGGCGAGGAACAGATCGCAGTAGCCGCTGCCGCACAGGAAGCGGCGCTCGCTACCCTCGGCCAGCTGGCACGGGTCGCATGGATGGAAGGCCATACCTTCTCCGACCAGGAGCTCCAGGAGCTGCTGGTCTCCCAGATTCCTCCCAAAGAAGAGTGCCCGCCGAAATTAGCAGGAGCGGCCCGCAAGTTGCTCCAACACTCCGACCTCTTCCAACAGGTGGGCAAGGAACTGCGATTCACACACTATGTCTGGGAAGCATTTTTCACCGCCAGGGCGCTGGCCGAGGAAGCGAAGACTGCAGATCCCACCTCGGAGCAGCCAGAG
>JAUWHU010000544.1 GCA_030605705.1 Thermoflexia bacterium
GCCAGGTTCGTCGAGAAAACGATGAGTACCTCAAAGGGGATCTCGATCTTCCGCCCGGTGTGCAATGTCAGGAAGTCCAGGCGCTTCTCCAACGGAACAATCCAGCGATTCAGCAGATCCCTGGGACGCACCTGCTGGCGGCCAAAGTCATCAATGAGCAAGATGCCGCCGTTGGCCTTCATCTGGAACGGCGCTTCGTAGTATTTGTTGTTGGTGTCGTAGACCAGGTCCAGCCCCTCCAGGGTCAATTCGCCACCCACCACGATGAAAGGGCGGCGGATGCATACCCAGCGAGTATCAATCCCGCGCGTTGGCGTCCCTTCTTTCTCCGCCAACACGTGATTGACGTTATCGAAAACTTTGATGACCTGCCCCTCTACTTCGACGGCATAAGGGATAAAAATATCCCCTTCCATCAGCAACGAGCCGATGGCTTCTGCGATGGAGGTTTTCCCATTGCCCGGATACCCAAAGAGAAAAATGGAGCGACCTGAGTTGATCGCGGGGCCGATCTGCTCAAAGGTATCCTCGTTGAGGACGAGATGTGAGAGCGCCTGGCGCAGATGCCGTTTGTTGACCGTGACTTCTTTCAGCCCCTGTTTCCGCACCGAATCGTTGAATTCTTCCAGGATCACCGGCACCGGGCCGGCGTACTGGCTGCGCTCCAGGGCGTTGCGGGACATCTCGCGCCCCCGCGCCGTCAGGACATACTCATACGTGGCTTCCGAAAAGCCGCCCATGCCACCTGCGCCGCGCACCTCACAGAGTCGCTCGCGCTTGAGAAAATCCAGGACCTCGCTCAGCACCCCGGCAAAAGGGAGCTTCATCCGCTCTGAGAGCTCCCGCCCCGAAAGGTTGCTCTCAAAATAGAGTATCTTCAACGCCAAATCGGAAAGGAAACCGATATTCAATCTGGTGTCTTTCACCGTGCGCGGTGAGCGCGGTAGAAAAGTATCTCTGGTAACGATCATCCGTTGGGCCATTTTCACCTCCCGGCCAGCAAAAATTCAGGTATCATTATACGCCAGGTTAGAAAAGGGTCAATATGAACGCTACCCCAGTGGCACAACGAAGGGCGCGCGCGGGAGGGTGGTGAGTGTCTCAGCTCCCTCCGCCGTCACCAGCACGTCATCCTCGATGCGGATGCCGCCCAGGCCCTCCAGGTAGATGCCCGGCTCCACGGTGAAGGTCATCCCCGGTTCCAGGCGCGTCTCATCCCCAGCCACAATGAAGGGCGACTCGTGAACCTCCAGCCCCAGGCCGTGTCCCGTGCGATGCACGAACTGGAGGCCATAGCCCGCCGCCGTGATGACCTCTCGCGCCGCCGCGTCCACTTCCTCCGCGAGGATGCCCGGTTCCACGGCAGCGCGCCCGGCCTCATTGGCGCGCAGCACAATCTCATGCACCGGCAGCAACGGCCCGCCCGGCTCTCCGAAGACGACCATACGGGTGATGTCAGAAGCATAGCCATCCACCACCGCGCCCCAATCCACCACGACCCAGTCCCCTGCCTCGAAGGGACGGGGGCCGGGAACAGCGTGGGGAAACGCGCCGTCAGGTCCTCCGACGACGATGGGGCTAAAGGCGAGCGCGTCCGCGCCGCCGGTCAGCAATGCCGTGACCAGCCGCGCTGCGGCCTCCTTCTCGGTCATTCCCACGCGCAGCTCAGGCAGCCACACCTGGAAGGCCGCTTCCGCCACGGCAACCGCGCGCCGCATTGCCGCCACCTCTGCGGCGGACTTGGACATCCGCAGTTCCGCGAAGAGCGCGTCGGCGGCGACCAGCTCCGAGCCGGGGGCGTAACGTTGCAGTATCCGCGCCTCCAACAGCCTCATGCGCAACGACTCCACGCCGATGCGCGCCTCTGCCAGCTCCAGCGCGGCGCAGGCCTCGTGGAAGGCCAAAGCGTAGCCCTCCTCGTCCGTGTAGGAAAAGGCCTCCAGTTCTGCGACCTTATCGGCTTCTAAGGCCGGCAACACCAACGCCGGCGGCTCATCCACCGGAAAAAGCGCGATCACCGGACGCTCGCTCAAGTGTAAAGATAGCCCCGTCAGGTAGAACAAGTTCGGACCGGGCAGCAGCGCGACGGCATCCAACCCCTGCGCCTGCGCCAGGCCCAACATGCGTTCGGTACGAATCAGATTCATTGCCCCTCCTCAAAGAAAGTTAGTGATTGGTGATTGGTTGCGTCTCAGCGTTTCAGCGTTTCAGCGTCTCGGCGTCTCAGCGTTTCAGCGTCTCGGCGTCTCAGCGTCTCGGCGTCTCGGCGTCTCAGCGTCTCAGCGTCCCAACATTCGCCATTCACTATTCTCCACTCTCCACTCCCTATCTCCATTCTCCATTCTCCATTCTCCATTCTCCATTCTCTATCTCTCTTTTCTCTATCTCTCTACTCCAAACGTGCCCATCTGGGCTGCGGCAAGAGGCCGCGCCAGGGAAATCGCGGCTATCAAGAAACCGGCTCGTCGTCCTCCTCGATTTCCAGCTCCTCAAAGCCCTCCAGCGAACCACCGATGGCATGCACGAAATGAAATCCATCCGGGCCTACCTTCCGCCGCAATTGCGCCATGATCTTCTCGGGATTATCGTAAGGGCCAGATACGTAAAGGGGCTTGCCCTCTGACCCGCCCACGGCGATCTCCTCCGTCACCGCGTCGGGATCGGCAGCGCCCAGCAGAATGGCTGCTTCTCGATAATCAGCATGTGGGCGGAAGCCAAACTGCGCGGCGTAGTCAATGCCGGCTTTGATGATCGCGGCCGCCAAGTTCAACTCTATCTCGATGAGCTCCTGAACCTGTCTGATATGTCCCAACAGCTCTTTACGGAATTCCGCAGCTGTCGCAAAGTTGGCGACGAAGGCATTTTTCGCGCCCAGGCAAGCGCGATCCAGGAGAACCACGCCGGTAACAACCTTTCCCGTGTGTGGATCCCGCCGCGCCACCACCACTTGATTGAGTTTCTCCGGGTCCCGCCAATCCTTGTTGACCCAACAACCCAGCAGCGGCCAGCGAGCGGCCTGACGCAAGATAGCCTTGCGTCCCATAGGAAGGAGCCTGGCGCGCCCGGACCGGCGTTTCGCCTTACGCTTGGCGGCGTGACGTTCGCGTTTCTTTTGTTGTCTACTCTTAGGCATTTTTTCCTCCTCGAAGAAAATTAGTGATTCATGGCATCGGGGCAAAAGTCGCACTCACACTGCTCCCAGCCCCGTCTCGGGGGCGTCCCTTGAGCAAGTTCCTCGTCAACCCGCCCCCGGGGACGGGGGCTTAGAGCCTTTGGGAGTAGACGTGTCACTTTTGCCACAGTGCGATTCATGATTGATGACTGGGTGCGTTTCATCATTCATCATTCATAATTCATCATTCATAATTCGCCATTCGTTGAGCGCGCGAGCTGTTCCCGCAGCTGCGCCGCCTCGGCCTGCATCTCGGCCAGACGCGCGCGCTCACGTTCCACGACGGCGGCCGGCGCTTTTTCCGCGAAGGGGCCAGCCACCCGGCCTTCACTGGTGGCGATGCGGCACTCCAGGCTCGCCAGCAATTTCTGCAAGCGCGCGCGTTCCGCAGCCAGGTCCACCAATCCCGCCAACGGCAAGTAGGCCACGATCTCGCCCGCGACAACGGAGGCCGACTGTGACAGTGGTTCCGCTTCTGCCACGATGGTCAGCGCTTCGGGATCAAGCCGTGCCAGCTGGATGAGCACCGCCCGCCGCGCAGCCAGCAACGGCGCGAGATCGCCCGCCGCCAACGTCGCGGCGACGCGCTTGCCCGCCGGCACGCCATACTCGGCACGCACGTTGCGGATGCCGCGCACCAGCTCCATCAGCACGGCCATCTGCGCCTCGGCCTCGTCATCGAGCAGAGCCGTGTCCTGCAGCGGCCACGGCGCGACGATGAGCGCATCACCGGGCTTGCTCGCCGCCGGCAATGCTTGCCACAACGTCTCGGTGACGAAGGGCATGAAGGGGTGCAACAAGCGCAGCGACCGCTCCAACACGGTGAGCAGCACCGCGCGCGGCACAGCCTTCTCCGCCTCCGCGTCGCCGTAGAGCCGCACCTTCACGGCCTCGAGGTACCAATCGCAGAACTCGTCCCACAGGAAGTCGCGGACGCGCCGCCCGGCCTCGCCGTACTGCTGCGATTCCATCAGCGCGAAAACATCCCCCATCAGCCGGTGCAGACGGCTGAGTATCCAGCGATCCTCCAGCAGCAGAGATTCGGCGTCCCACGAGACAGTGCTCGTCTCATCCAAATTCATCAGGATAAAGCGCGTGGCCTGCCACAGCTTGTTGGCGAAATTACGCGCGCCCTCGATACGGCGCGTGTCCAGGTTCATGTCGTTGCCCGGCGT
>JAUWHU010000245.1 GCA_030605705.1 Thermoflexia bacterium
CTAAAGTCGTTACTATAAGTCATTTTCGTCCCTGCGGGTACACGTAGTTCGTGATGACTGCATCACAATGTCACAGGAATGATAACACAAACCTGTTAGAAACCCAAATCGTATGGTTACCACTCAGGCGGGATAGACCTCCGAGGTCTGGGGACAGCTTGTGCCAGTCAAAGTACTTACCCAGGCCAGAATTGCGCCACCGAGCGGCGGATTTGTAGATCTCGGAGGTCTGAAATAGGTCAGCTTCCAAATCGCGCTCTGAACTGAAACGCTACCGGAACAAAAAACCCTTGCGTCGCAATTCCATTTGTGTTAGAATAAAGACAACGCGACCTCTGCTGCTTGATCCGGCGCACCTTGGCGATGTATGCCGAGGTGCAGCAGCCAGCTCCCTCCAGTTGCTGATACCTCGACAGGCGGTTGGCTGTTTTGCCGGATCGGGCCGGCGAGAATACTAGACCTCCGAGGTTTGACGATAACCTCTCAAAAAGGTACATTTTGTAAACTTCGGAGGTCTATCTACTACAAGGGAGATGGAACGATGACCGAATCGGTGTTTGTGGCGCGCGAGCGAGAAATGGCCCAATTGGAGCAGTTTCTCGACCAGGTACTGGCCGGGCGGGGTCAAGTGTGCTTTGTGGTCGGCGAGGCCGGCAGCGGCAAGACGACTCTGATCACCGAGTTTGCCCGCCGGGCACAGGAACGACACGAGGGCCTGGTGGTGGCCGTGGGGCAGAGCGATGCCCAGACCGGTGCAGGCGACCCGTACCTGCCCTTCCGTGAGGTGCTGGCCCAACTCACCGGGGATGTGGACGCTCAACTGGCCCGGGGGACCATCACCACGGAGAATGCCGGCCGTCTACGTAAGTTGCTGGGACTCTCCGGTCAGGCATTGGTAGAGCTGGGGCCGGACCTCATCGGCATTTTCGTGCCCGGGGCCGGACTGCTCATGCGGGCCGGCGCGTTCGCAGCGGAAAAGGTCGGCTGGCTGAACAATCTGGAGCGATTGACCAAACGACGGCCAGAAGGCGCTGTACCCGGTGATGCGGCCATTGAGCAGAGCCAGATCTTCGAGCAGTACACTAACGTACTGCGTGCTCTGGCGACGCGGAGACCCCTGCTGCTGGTGCTGGACGATCTCCAGTGGGCCGACGCCGCGTCCATCGGGTTGCTGTTCCGCCTGGGCCGCCGTATCGGAGAGAGCCGGGTCCTCATTGTGGGCACCTATCGGCCGGACGAAGTGGCCCTGGGCCGGGCCGGGGAACGGCACCCATTGGAAAAGGTGCTGGCCGAGTTCAAGCGTTACTTTGGGGACGTGCAGGTGGCCCTGGGGGCCGGAGAGACCGAGGGGCGGTGCTTTGTGGACGCCTTTTTGGACACCGAGCCTAATCGCTTGAGCGAGAAGTTCCGCCGCGCGCTCGCCCGGCACACCGGCGGTCATCCTCTATTCACTGTTGAGCTTTTGCGGGCCATGCAAGAGCGGGGCGACCTTCTCAGGGACGCGCAAGGCCGGTGGGTCGAGGGGCCGTCACTGGACTGGGGCGCACTGCCGGCGCGCGTGGAGGGCGTGGTCGAGGAACGCATCGGCCGGTTGGAGGAGGGCCTGCGTGAGACGTTGGTCGTGGCCTGTGTAGAGGGCAAGGATTTCACAGCCGAGGTGGTGGCTCGCGTGCAGACCGTGGACGAGCGCAACCTCGTCCGCCGCTTGAGCCGGGAATTGGAGAAGCGGCATCACCTGGTGGGGGCGCAGGGAATCCGGCGGCTGGGTCCCGGCGGGCAGCGCTTGTCCCGCTATCGCTTTCAGCACAACCTGTTCCAATGGTATCTGTACAACGACCTGGACGAGGCAGAGCGGGCGTATCTGCACGAGGATGTGGGGAACGTGTTGGAGGAACTGTACGGCGACCGGGCGGACGAGATTTGTGTGCATTTAGCGCGGCACTTCGTGGCCGCAGACATGGCCAAGAAGGCGGTTATCTATCTGCGCCGGGCCGGGGAACAGGCGGCGGCGCAATTCGCTCACGACGAGGCCCTGACCTACCTCACCCAGGCCCTTGACCTGACACCCGAGTCGGACAGCGCCGCGCGCTACGCCCTCCTGCTGGCCCGCGAAAGGGTCTACGACGTGCGAGGGGAGCG
>JAUWHU010000043.1 GCA_030605705.1 Thermoflexia bacterium
GGCAGCGTGACGTTGGTCTCGCCATCGTCGCTCAAGCCCAGCGGGGTGCCGTCGGTCGCATCTATCCACTCGAAGAGCGGGCCGTCCGGTTCGGAACTGTCGGCGTAGGTGTAGCCGTAGGGATCGGGGCCGCCGGACCCCCCTCTTATCCCCCCTACCAGAGGGGAGGACTTCCCTCCTGTCACCTTCATCAGGGAGGAGGCAGGGGTAAAGCCGGGAGTGCGTTCCGCGATCTCGAACTCCAGCCCGCCGGAGCCGGTATTGCTGATGGTGAGGGTGCGCGTGGCCTGCGAGCCAAGATCGAGGGTAGCGCCCAGGCCCTCAGGCGGTAGCAACACCATGTGGGAGGTTCCCAGCGCGTAGTTGTGCTCCGTCAGGTTGCTCTGGGGCACCGTGACGTTGGTCTCGACTTGCGTCTCGTAGAGCGGCGCGGAGACGGTGACGGTGTAGGTTCCGTGGGGTAGCTGCAGCTCGTAGGAGCCGTCGCCGGCGGATTGGGTCTCGGTCAGCCCTGGCGTCACCTGGATGGTGGCGTCTTCCACCGGATTGCTCGTCTCCAGGCTGGTCACATTCCCCCAGAGAATGCCATCGTTAGTGGCGGCGGTCAAGGCGAAGTTCTGCACTGTGTCGGACACCAGGTTCACAAAAGATTCCCCCGGCTGGTGCAGCCGCGCCTCGGCGGTGACGGTGTAGGGGCCGCCGTGGAGGGCAAGTGTGTAGCAACCGGTCGCCTGCGGGGTTGTCGTCTGGGTGACAGAGTCGCCGAAAGGCCCTACTACCGCGACGGTTGCCGCCAGCGGGTCGCCGGTGACGGTGTCGGTGATGCAGCCGGTGAGGGTGTAGGGTGAGGTCTGGGTAAGGGTAAAGTTCGTGGTGGCGATTGTGTCACTGAGAACGATAACGTTCGTGATGGTCTCCAGCGTGTAGCCGTACTTCCACGCGCTGACGGCGTAGGTATCGGCCGCGACGGGCGTGGTATAGTAGCCGGTGGCCCCGGTAGCGGCCTGGTACTCGACGGTGGCGGTGATGGCCCGCACGGTGGCTCCCTCCAGCCCGCCGCCCAGTGTGCCGTCGTGGACGGTGCCGTCCAGGTACCCAACGGCTCCCATATCGCCACTGACGACCAGCGCGAAGGGCTGGGACGACTGCGGGATGTTGTAGGCCCGCACGCGGATCAGGTAGGCGCCCGGCGCGGGGGAGGCGAGGTCAACCCCCTCGACGTTGTTGGTGCGGTCCACGTCGCCGTCGAGCAGGTCGTCGAAGATGTCGTTGCCGTAATAGGTCACGCCGCCGGGGGCGATGACCTCCAGGTCCAAGTCGTTGACCAGCGCGCCGTGGCTGGCCTCGGTACCGGGGTAGTCAGACCAAGTCAGAGTGACGTGTAGCGGGTGTGCGCTGCCAGTGACGATGAGGCTCGTCGAGTACACCTGCCCGGTGCTCAGTCCCGTTGTGTACTCGTCGAACCAGAGCATGTGGGGGAGCGTGTAGACCAGGGTACTGCGCAGGTCAATGCGTCCCCAACCCTGATTGATGTCGGGGCGGCGGATAACGTCGTCGTGGTCGCCGGTGGGGTCCTCGTCCCGGTACTGGCCGGGGGTTATATCGTAGGCCCCGTTGATGAGCGTACCCTTGACCAGTGCGGCGGTAGGGTCAATGTTGTAAGTGACGGTGTAGAACTCGCGCACGATGGCGCTGGCCCCGGCCGCCAGCGGCGTGGCCATGGAGGTGCCGCCGCAGTAACTGTACCAGTCGTTGTAGATCCCCCACAACGGGTCGGCGGAACCGCCCTGGTAGCGGGTGGAGACGATGTTCGTGCCTGGGGCAACGATGTCCGGTTTTAGCCGCCCGTCCTGCACTGGCCCGCGACTGGAGTAGGCGACCATGCCGGAGGGGTCGTCGGAGAGACGGTCATCCTTGACAGGGTTGGCCGGGTAATCGGAGGGCCAACATCCGCCGTAGGTGGAGCAGGAACCGCCGGGGTTATAGCCGCCGGACAGGCGATAGTTCTCCGACGCGCCGACGGTGATGATGTTCTTGGCCCCAGCCGGTACACCCATCGAGTCGTCGTCCACGATGCCGTCGGAGTTGCTGTCCACGCCATCGTTGCTGGCGGCGAAGAGCACCATCATATCCTGGTGGTCCCAGATGAAGCGATCGGTCTCGCGAGAGAAGGCATTGTACGTGCCGGCGGTGGCGCCATACCCCCAGGAGTTGGTGTTGACGCGCACGCGGGGGTCGTCGTTATACATCACTCCATAGTAGTCGTTGTACGGGTCAGCATCGGGCAGGCCGGACCAATCGGAGCAAAAGCCCCAGGCCCACAGGAGCGACTCGGGGGCGATGCCGGCGTTGGTGCCGGCATAAGAGTGGGTTGCTGGCACTGCCCCGTCCTGCACGCCACTGCCCAGTACCGAACCGGCGACGTGGGTGCCGTGGGCGTAGTAGTCCTCCCAGGTACCACAAGTCCCGCCGCCCCAGGTGCCCTGGTAAAAGTGACCCTGGAAGTCAGGGTGCATAGTGGCCTCGTTGCCAGTGCTCACGCCGGTGTCGCCGACGACGACGATCTGGCCCGCACCGTATAGCCCCAGGTGGGCCTCGACACCGTCTTTGTCGAAGATGAGCGGGCCACGGGTGATCTCGTTATAGAGGCGCGGCTCGGTCCAAGGCTCAACCCAGGCCACGCCGCCCAGTTGAGAAACGGCGGGGATGGAGGCGGCCGGGAGTTCTATCTTGAAGATGGTACCGCCGCCGGAATCCTGTCCTGCAGCGCGCACAGCGGCCCCCAGGGACTTTAGTTGCTCCGCCAGGGGTGCGGCCGGCTCGCCGGTGAAAGAGCGCACGACGAGGCGGGCCGGCTCGCCTGATTCGGCGCTGGCGACCAAGCCATCCAGGTCGGTGCTGAGGCGGAAGGCGGGCTGGTAAAGGCCGACCCAGCGCACCTCGTCCAGGGCGCGCACGCTGGCAGCCGTGGCATCATCCATGCGCACGATGTAGGCGAACTGCGGCACGTAGTCGTGCACGACGCCCCCTTTTTGCTGTAGCGCCTCTTTCCACTCCGGCAGGATAGGGCCGTGGAACTGGACCAGGTAGTAGCCGGAGCCGTCACCGGGGTCGGCGTTCAGGGCCAGGCTCGAGGGTACATCGGGCGTCTCGTAGAGAGGATCAAAGGTAGCCCGTTGGAGACGGATCTCCAGCCGTTTGACCGGCTGCGCCGCAGGGTCACGAATTTCCACCGGCGCTTGCGCCTCGGGGAAGGAAATGTTGGCGAAAGGGGGTGCGGCTGCCGCGCCGGTGATACCCAGCGCGAAGAACAACCATAGGCTCACCAACGACAGCCGGATGATTTTCGAAAAAAGCGTCTTCATGGACAATATCTCCTTTTTTGTGATTTGTATAACGAAAACAGCAAATGGTGCAAATGGCAAATTGCAGACTATGATTCTCGTCTATCGTTTGACTTTCGGACTTGACGCCAACCTGTAACTTGGAACTTGCAACTTTCAACTTGTATGTGGAACTATCCTTTCTTGCCGAACGTCCGAAAGTTGGAGGTGTGTGTGATGAAAATTAGATATCAGTATTCCACAAACGGGCACGGTCTGGAGACCGGCCCGAGCTCTAGTGTCCGATCCCGCCGGGTGCGACCCGTGAAATGGATGAGAGTCCAAGTATATCACATTTTATTGTTAGTTGTAGGGCTGCTGATGGGTTGCAGCGGGACGCAGGTTCCCGCATCACCGCTCAGTCCCGTAGCCCCACCGTCTGCTACGCCACTGGCCAACACGCCGGCGCCAGCCACGACAGCGCTCACGGCGACCTTCTCATCGCCGCCGGTACTGCCCTGGCAGCCGGGGACCGGCGCGGAGCGAGCAGTAGCCGATCTGGCAACGCGGTTAGGTGTGGAGCCTGAAACCATTGAGGTCGTTCGCATCACCGCCGATGATTTCCCGGCCCAGAACTTGGGCTGTCCTTTGCCCGGCGGCAAAGAGCCGAAGCCGGTGCAGCCGGCGTTCGTGATGGGACAGGAGATCGTCTTGAGGGTGGCTGGACAGCAGTATGTGTACCATGCGCGCGGCAGCGTGGTAGTGTTTTGTTGGAAGGTGCCGTAAAGCCTTCTTCTTCCTACAGCAGGCTGGTCTGTAGTTTTTTAGTGCAAATGGTTCTCAGCCCCACGGCGATGCCCTGGCCCAGGGGGCCAACGGCCCACGGAATTCGCCTACTACAAGCCGGGTTATTTTTGGAGTGGGCGGTCAAGCGACTGAAGTCGCTACTACGATACTCACATGGACATAACGCGGCAAGGCCACAAATTGCAAATGTGCAAATGGCGAATAACAAACCATGGTTCTCGTGGACGAAGCCCTGGGCGCACTCGCACAGAACAACGCAAATTTTGTGGGATAATTCTATAAAAATTACCGCTGAGTCACTGAAACGCTATGACGCTGAGATGTACCATTCACTAATCACCAGTCACCAATTTGACAATGTCACATTAGACTTCTGAGGTCTACAAACGCGCTCTCAAGCTGTCAAATCGCAGTTCTCAAGAGCTTTTTGTCGTATAGAACTGTTCCCAAAAGACCTCGGAGGTCTGAAACAAAGAGTGGGGAGCCCGCCGAAGCGAGCTCCCCAGAGTGACGATGGTGAGGGTTACTGCTTGAGAACCAGGGGGAGGTAGATGTTGTGCGGTGGCACGATGTCTGTCTCGGCAGACAGCGGCATCGTATCGCCATTCCACTCGATGGTGGCGATGTTCTCGATGGTCGTGCCCCACAGGGCCGAACCATCGTCCACGACGACCTCAAACTCGAACACCCACTTCTCACCCGGCGCGATGTTGCCGGACCACTCCATCTGGTCGGTAACATCGTCATAGGCGAACTCGTGGTACTGCCCGTAGCCGTAGTGCCAGGCGTAAGTGGTGTTGGCGGGGATGGGGTCGGTGAAGGTGACGTAGGCCAGTTTATCGCCGGTGTTGATGACACGCACCTCGTAGGCGATGATATCGCCCGGCGAGACCTCGGTCGTGGCTTTCTTGTAGGAGGTGATGAAGTCCTCCAGGCCGACGTGGACGACTGCGTCATCCACTGCCGCCGGTTCCACCTGCGTACCACCGAAGTGGCTGGCGACCAGCGTGGCGGTGTTGGTGATGTAGCTGCCACCTGCTACCGTGTCGGTCACACGGACGGTGACTTCCACGATCTGTGATGGCAGTGGCGCCAGCGTGCCGGGCAGGACAATGTCGTCTATTGCGCCGTCCGCGTCATCGTCACCGACGAACTGGTAACCGATGCGCAAGTCGCCGGCAGGTAGTGTGGTGGGCAGGGTGAAAGTGCTTTGTGCCCAGGTCCAGGAGGCGAGCCAGTCATCCTGCACGTTACCCAGGAGGACATCGTCGCTACCACCCACGCCATCCACCACAAGCCAGACATTCATGTCGTAGTTGTCATAGGGATCCACACCCCAGTAGTAGCTGCCCTCAGACCACAGGCTCGTGGTCTCCCCACCGATGAGGTCTGAGATATACGGGCTGAGCAGCCACTCGTCCTGATTGTAGTCCCAAGGAACGTAAGCGCCGTAAGAACCAGAGTGGGCGTAGCCCCCACTGATCCCCCAGGTGTAGCTGGCGTTCTGGATCTGCTGCGTCCAGCCGACTGGCGGTACGACGCCATCCTCGAAGCCCTCGTTGTTTGGTGGGTTTCCACCCAGCGGCAGTGTACCCGTGTAGACAACCTGATCCAGCAGCGGGTCGTAGGTCGCGTTGGTGACGGTGACGAACTCGGTACCTGCCGGGAGGAAGTCGGTGAACTCGAAGTAGGCATCCACGTCGGTGAGGTTGTAGAGGTCAATGGTGTAGTCGTATTCCATGCCGGGGAAGACTGTCTCGTACTCGGCTTCCTTCTCGATCATCGCGGACTCTGCGAGCCGGGTGATAGAGACAGAGATTTCCTTCAGCGCGGGGGCTTCTGGCACACCCACTACCACCGTGCCGGGGTAGGTCGCCCCAGGCTCCAGCGGGTAGTCATAGTTAACGGTGAGTGTGATCGGCGTGTTGGCCGGCACTGCGCCAGCCGGCGCAATGTCCACCGTGAGGCCGGGCACCTTGGAGGCCACTTCCAGGTCCAGGTTGAAGGTACCGTCGGGGCCGGACCAGTTGTTGATGCCCACGAACCAGAACCCGTCATCAGGCGCCGCCAAGTAGACGTGCTCGTTGGCGTCGGCGCTGGTGGAAGAAGCCCGTTGCTGAACGGTTGACCACGCCGGATCGCCGATGTAGTAGAGGTAGAGGTCAATGTCTGGGATATCGGCGCTGCTGGACCAAGCCTCGATGCTGACCCCGTCCCGCACCTCAAAGATGTAGATCCATTCGATGGTGTTGGATGAGATGAACGGTATCGGCTCGCCCACCCAGTTTGTCTTCTCGGTTTCGCCTAAGTAGGCGTCCACCACCACGCCGCTCAAGTCGAGCGTGGATTCCAGGTTGACCACGCCGGCCACACCGGAGTCCAGGTAGGTATCTATGTTGATAGCATGCACGTCCTCGGTCAGCAGGCCCAACGTCTTGGTGAAGACAACGTCAAACTTATCGCCCTCGAAGAGGACATTGTGCTGCAGGATCTCGTGCAGGCCATCCTGGATGGGGAAGGTCACCCATTCCTCGTTGACCCCGCTGGTGGTGTTGAAGCGCCAAGTGGAGCGGCCGGCGCGGTC
>JAUWHU010000124.1 GCA_030605705.1 Thermoflexia bacterium
TCCCGAATAAACTAACCCAGGAATTGGACGCGGATTTTCACGGATTACACGGATATTTTTGTAAGAAAACAAGGAAAAATCCGTGTTGATCCGTGGTATCCGTGTCCAAAAGCTTACTGTTTTTATTGAGTAACAACTCTAGTGATTGGTGATTGGTTACCGGTGATTTTTTACCGGTGACGTTGCACGAAGCGAGCGACACGCTCCAGGGCGATCTCGATCTTCTCGTAGGCGGTAGCGTAAGCCATCCGCACGTAGCCCTCGCCGGACTTGCCGAAAACGCGACCGGGAATCACCGCCACGCTTTCTTCCTTCAACAACAGCTCGGCGAACTCATTATCGTCCATTCCTGTCTTTTGGATGCAGGGGAAGGCATAGAATGCTCCCTGCGGTTCCGTGCAAGCTAATCCCAGATCATTCAACCCCCCGACGATCAGCTTGCGGCGACGCTCGTACTCCGCGCACATCTCCTGGATGAAGGGTTCACCGCACTCCAAGGCCTTGAGTGCTGCCCATTGCGAGACGGCCGGCGCGCACATGATGAGCGACTGGTGGATTTTACGCATCGCTGCTACCAGCTCCGCCGGGCCGAGGAGATAACCGATACGCCAGCCGGTCATCGCGTAAGCTTTGGAGAAACCCTGCAGCACCACGGTGCGCTGGTACATCCCCGGCAGGCTGGCAAAGCAGGTGTGTTCCACGCCGTAAACCAGACGGTCATAGATTTCGTCAGAGATCACCGCCAGGTCATGCTTTTTAGCAACCGCCGCGATCTCATTGAGGTGCTCGCGGCTCATGACGGTGCCCGTGGGGTTGTTGGGCGAGGCGATGAAGAGGGCCTTCGTCCGCTCCGTCACCGCGGCTTCGATGGTCTCCGCCGTCACCTGGAAGCCGTCCTCGGCGTAGGTCGGTACCGTCACCGGCGCCGCGTCCACCATCAAGGCGGTAGGTTCATAAGAGACGAAGCAGGGTTCCGGGAAGATGATCTCGTCCCCCGGATCCAGCAAGGCCGCCATCGCCAGGTACAGTGCTTCCGAGACTCCCACTGTGACCACGATTTCACTGGCCGGGTTGTAGGTCTGGCCGTAGAGCGCGTCCATGTGGTCGGCAATGGCGCGCCGCAGCTCCATCAGGCCGGAATTGGAGGTGTAATGAGTGGCTCCGCGCTGCAAAGCCTCGATCCCGGCCTGGACGATGGGGGCCGGTGTATCAAAATCCGGTTCCCCGATCCCCAGGCTGATCACATCGTCCATAGTCGCCGCGATGTCGAAAAAGCGGCGGATACCAGATGCGGGAATGCCCCGCGCGCGTCGAGAAGTCAGACCAAGTGTGTTCATTGCGCCTCCTGTTGCAAATGATTGAAGGTTAGAGTTCCTCCGTGGAGGAATCCCCCACGTTCAATTTACGGAAACGTCCCTGCAACTTCACCCAACGACCGACCAGGGACTTTTCCAACAACACGCCTTCCAATTCCGCGCCCTCATCCACTACCGTGTCCCGCAGGATGCTGTCACGCACCCTGGCCTTGGCGTGGATGGAGACGTAAGGCCCGATCACGGAGCGCGCGACGCGGGCCTGCGGATGCACGTACACCGGCGGGATCACGGCGACGCCGGGACGTACCGCCTCCACGCTGTTGTCGTAGCCATGCTCCAGGACATAACGGTGGGTGAGGAAGGTCGTCTCCGGCTTGCCGGTATCCTCCCAGACGCCGACCTCGCGCGCGTGGAAAGCGGCTCCCTGTTGGATCATCAAGGTGATGGCGTCCGCCAGGTAATACTCGCCTTTGGTCTGGATGCGCCGCTCCATCAATTCCTCGCAAGCGCGCGCCAGCCACGCCCCGTCGCGGAAGTAGTAAAGTCCGATCAGGGCATTTTTGTTCTCCAGCGAGGTGGGTTTTTCGATCAATTGCGTGGCGCGCCCGGTCGCGTCCGTCTCCACCACGCCGAACCGGCGGGGATCCTCGACCTCTTTGGTGAAGATGACCCCATCCAGCCCCGGCGCGTCCAATCCGGAGAAATCCACAGCGTCAAAGAGCGTGTCCACGAACAGAATGAAGACTGGGCCTTCCAGATGCTCCCGCGCCAGCCAGAGAGCGTGAGCCTGACCCAGCATCTCCGTCTGCTCCACAAAATGCGCCGGGATGTCGTAGTTCGCGTGGACATATTCCTCAACCTGCTCGCTCAACCAGCCGGTGATGAAGACGTACTCGGTGATGGGCAGTTCCCGGAAACGATCCAGGAGGTGTCCTAACATCGGCTTGCCTGCCAGAGGCAACAGTGGCTTGGGTCGTGTCCAGGTGTGTGGCCGCATCCGGGTTCCCAGGCCGGCCATCGGAATAACTAATTTCATACGTCTCTCCTTCTCAAAAAAACAGCGTGTCAGCGTCACAGCGTCGTAGCGTTTCAGCCGGCCCCGTCTCCAATCTCCGCTCTCTGTCTCTATCTCCGCTCTCTATCTCTGTCTCTGCTCTCTATCTCCAATCTCTATTCTCTATCTCTGCAGGTACTTCTCATTCTATCCTCCTATGCTATAATCTCTTGCACGTTAAACAAGTGAGGGGCTTCTATGTTTGGACTGACACCTGACATTTTACTGGCGCGTCTGCTGGTGGTGCTGCTGGGCATCCCCATTCACGAATGGGCACAC
>JAUWHU010000138.1 GCA_030605705.1 Thermoflexia bacterium
CAAGAGGGCGTGGGCAGCGGCTTTAACTACAAGACCGTGCCGCACGTCACCCTCACATCTATCGCCAACAACGAGCCGCCCGCCACCGAAACGCTCTACGACCGGCCCACCGTGAACCGCAAGATCACCCGCGTCACCGGCCCCTTCACCGTCGAAGCCGTCCCCGCCCCGGTGGTCAAGTCGGTGGATGACCTGCTGCTCCCCTCTCCCAGCGAGAGAGGGGTCGGGGGTGAGGTCGCCGACGCCTCCGTCGCCCGCTCTGGCGAGACGCTGCGCCAGGCCGAATGGCGCGACGAACTGCTCAAGACCGGCCTGCGCGGTAAAGCGGGCCAGCATATCCGCTTCGCCCGCCTGGAGCCGCTGCCCGGCTGCCGCTGGCTGCACGCCGACGGCGAGACCCGTCCCAGCGCCGAAGGCGCCGCTTCGGTGCGCGAGGACGCCCCGGCCTACAACCCCATGCGCGCCGTGGTCTCTTTCGGCCCGCAACACGCTCCGCTGGAACAGCGCCAGGTCGCCAGCGCGCTGGAAGAAGCGCAGACGCTGGTGCCCCGGCCCAAACTGGTCATCTTTGCCGCCTTCCAATTCGACCCCGAAGCGGCCAGAGACATTGACGAGACGAACTGGCCCGGCGTCACCCTGCTCAAGGCGCAGATGAACGCCGACCTGCTCACCGGCGACCTGAAGAAGAAACGCGCCAGCAACGAATCGTTCTGGCTCATCGGCCAGCCGGACGTGCAGGTGGAGCGCATCGCCACGGGCGCGGACGAGGGCAAGGTGCGCGTATCGGTGCAGGGGTTTGACTATTACAACACCAAGACCGGCAATATCGAATCGGGCGGCGCGGACAAGATCGCCGTCTGGCTGCTGGACACCGATTTCGACGGGCGCAGCCTCTTTCCGCGCCAGGTCTTTTTTCCCCTGGCCGGCCCGAAACAAGGTTGGGCGCGGCTGGCGCGCGTCCTCAAGGCCGAGATTGACCCCGATCTCATTGAAGCCTATCGCGGCACCGTCTCGCTGCCCTTTGAGCCGGGCGAGCACCGGCGCATCGCCGTCAAGATCGTGGACGACCGGGGGATTGAGAGTCTGAAAGTGATGGAGGTGGAATGATGCTTGACGAGCAAGAGCTGCAACAAGCCGTGCAGCGGATCGTCGCCGTGGCGCAGCCGAGCCGGGTGATTCTGTTTGGCTCTTACGGGCGCGGCGACGCCGACGCCGGCTCCGACCTGGACCTCATGGTGATCAAGCCGCAATTGGTGGACAAGTACACGGAAATGATCCGCCTGCGCAAGGCGGTAGGCAGCATCGGCGTGGGAGTGGATGTGCTGGTCTATTCGGAGACGGAATACGAACGGCGCAGCCAGGTGCCGGGGACCGTGCTCTATTGGGCGCGAAAAGAAGGGAGGCCGTTATATGAAGCCAC
This sequence comes from Thermoflexia bacterium, assembly GCA_030605705.1. Lineage (GTDB taxonomy): Bacteria > Chloroflexota > Anaerolineae > B4-G1 > SLSP01 > JAUWHU01. The sequence goes on from JAUWHU010000138.1 coordinate 1,421, forward strand.
ACATTGAGGAGGCCTGGCGCGCGCTGCGTCTGGCCGATCGCGATATCAAAGTGTTCGATATCCTGGTGGAGGAGCCGGAGGCGCATCTCTCTATTGTGCTGTTTCACGCTCAACAAGCGGTGGAGAAATCGCTTAAAGCGGTCCTGTTCTCGCGCCGGATCGAGTTCAGGCGAACCCACAATCTGACCGAGTTAGCGCAATTGCTGCGCCAGGAGGGGGTCGAGATGCCGGTCGCGGATGATTTACTCGAACGAATGAACCCGTTTGCTGTCGCCTTCCGCTATGATGACGTGGACATCAAGCTGCTGACACGCGAAAGCGCGATGGGGCCGGTGGTGAAAGTTCGGAAATGGGCAGAGGCCCAGGTGAGCACCGCGGCGCAAAGCGAGCAAAGAAATGACCCAGACTTGTCCTGAGCGTAGCCGAAGGGCGACGATTGACCGCCTCATAATCAATTCGCCATACACCGAACCCTCGCGCCACTGGCGTTACGAGCGCGAGACGCGCGCGTTTTCGCCGGGCGAGCACCGGCGCATCGCCGTCAAGATCGTGGACGATCGGGGCAGCGAGAGTTTGAAAGTTTTGGAGGTGGAATGATGACCCAAATCTTTGACAAAAAAAGCATTGCCAAGTTCTGCCAGAAAAATCAGATCCGGCGCTTGGCGCTATTTGGCTCTGTTCTGCGAGAGGATTTTCACCCTGAGAGTGACATTGACGTGCTGGTGGATTTCGAGCCGGCGCATGTACC
>JAUWHU010000241.1 GCA_030605705.1 Thermoflexia bacterium
TAAGTGCCCTTGAGACATTAGCCCCTCAAGAGGAAGTAACCGCGGAAATCCCCGACTGGCTGGCAGACCTGGCGCCCGCAGAAGCAGGCCCAGAGTCAAGCGCCGTAATTTTCAGCACTGAGGAAACCACCGAGACGCCGGCGCTAGTACCTGCGGCAAAGCAAGCCCCCCCCACTCCCGCCTGGCTCCAGGAGGTCACTCCGGCTCCCGAAACCGTCTCCCCACCTCCTTCTGCCCCGGTTTTCACCATAGAAGAAGATGCATCTCTTGAGGAAGAAACGGATGAGGGCGCGGTATTCCTCGCTGAACCGGCGGAGAAGGCCGTGGAGATCCCGGACTGGTTGCGCGACCTGGCTCCGGCCCCCGAGGAGAAAGTTCCTACCGGCGCGGCATTGCACCAGGCCGAGGTACCGCGCTGGCTTGAGGGTCTCAAGCCACCGGGAACCGGCCCTTTGTCGGAGACCGCGCTGCCCGACACAGAACCCAGTACTGTAGGGGAGGAGGTAACAGGAGACCTCGTCAAGGCGGAGATCCCTGCCTGGGTTCAGCAATTACGGCCGGACACGACGGCCGCCGTCGCAGCTCCCTCTCCCTTCGATGGAGTGGCAACCAGCCTCCGCGAAGAGACCGGCCCCTTGACGGGGCTGCAAGGGCTACTGCCGGCACTCCCCGTGGTGGACATGCCGGCCGATTTCCAGCCACAGCCGACACTGGGCATGTCCTCCCATATCCTGGAAGAGGCGCAATTATGGCAGGACCTTCTGCAGCACCCTCAGAGCACCAAACGCCCGGTAGCCCGCGCGCATGCCCGGCCCGGCGGGGGCGAGATGGTCAGTCGCTGGGCCGTGGCCGTGCTGCTGGTGCTGGCGGCGCTGGTACCCATCCTGGGATTCCTGCCGGAAACCCTGGCGCAGCCGCCCGTACAAGCCGGCGTTGCGCCACTTCAGTTGGCGGTAGAGGGACTGCAGGCAGAGGACACGGTTCTGGTGGCCCTGGAGTATGGGCCAGCCGAGGCGAATGAGATGGATCATATCATCGAGGCGCTACTAACCCACCTCATGGAACGCGGCGTACAGGTGGTCGCCGTAAGCACAGTACCCGAGGGGGTAGGGCTGATCCAGGCATGGTTAGATTGGGCCGAGACCCGCTACCAACCGGCCGAGGGCAGCCTGGTGAACGGCGGATACCTGCCGGGAGAAAGTAGCGGCATCGCCCAATTTCTGGGACTGTCGCCGGAGACCCAAAGGGCCGATCTCCTGCTGGTGCTGGCAGCCCGCACCGGCCCGCCGCGCTGGTGGGTGGAGCAAAACGCCGTGGCCGGTTCGAGAGCCTTACCGATGGGAGTGGGCTTGAGCGCCTCGGTCGGCCCGCGCATGAGGCCGTACCTGGACGTGTACGGCGTCCAGGGTTGGCTGATAGGGTTGCCGGGTACGACAGCTTACTGGCAATCCCGTGGGATTCGCCCGAACGATGGGCTTACCCGCCGGTTGGATGCTTTACTGCTGACACAATGGGTGGCGGCGGGATTGCTCCTGGCAGGCGCGGCATATTATCTGACGGCGGGCAGGAAAGGAGCAGCGTAGCGCGATGCCAGAGACTACAGGGTTGATCATAGGGTCCGTCGTTACCCTGCTGATTTTCAGCTATCTAATCGGAGATAATCTCCTCTACCGCTGGGCACTGGCTCTATTGGTGGGCGCCGGCACAGGGTATGCCTTAGCCGTGGCCTTGCATTTTATCATCTTCGATTGGGTGAACAACGTACAAGCCAGTGATTCCCTGGCCATGCGTTTATATTACCTCGTGCCCCTGTTATTAGGAGCGTTGCTGCTTCTGAAGGGGATTCCCCGTCTTTCGGCTTTAGGGAACGTCTCCATGGGCTTCATGTTAGGCGCCGGCGCCGCAGTAGCCATCTCTGGAGCCTTGTTGGGGACACTGGTCCCCCAAATGCAGGCCACGGCCACCGGAATCTCCCTCAAAGATGGGGAAGCCGCCCTGCTTAATGGCGGACTGGTCTTAGCCGGAACCCTCACCTCATTGTTTGTCTTTTCCCCTCGTCTGCGGCGGGCTGATAAGGAGCTACGGCCCATCACCCTGTGGTTGCAACGGACGGGCCGCGCCTTCGTCGTGGTCTCCCTGGCCGTGGCTTTTTCCGGTGCTCTCACCTCGGCGTTGACCATCTTGATAGAGCGACTTTGGGAGTTGGCCGACTTTGCCCAACTCCTGTTCCAGTTCCTCTCTTCCGTTACCGGGAGCTGATGTATGGCGGATGAGCGCAGCATAGAATCCATTTTAGTTGCCGATTGTGGCACAGTCACCACGAAGCTCTTGCTCCTGGAACGGGTAGCAAGGGAATATCGTTTCGTCGCGCAGGCCCAGGCACTGACAACCATAGGCGACCCCTGGCACGATGTGAGCGTGGGAGTAGCCCACGCCATTGAGAATCTGGAGCAGATCACCGGTCGAACGCTCTATGCCAACGGAAAACTGCTCACGCCCAGGGATGAAAAGGGCGGTGTGGATGCATTCGTCGTCATTCTCAGCGCCCCTAAGCCCTTGCGCATCGTGCTCGCGGGACTGGTCCGCGAAATGAGCCTGAAGAGCGCGCGGAAAGCTCTCGTCAGCACGTACACCCGCACCGAAGCCATCCTTTCCCGTGAGGGGAGTCTGCGTTCCCCGGAGGAAGCCTGGGCGCGCACGGTGCGCGATCTGGCCCCCGACATCGTCTTCCTGGTAGGTGGCGTGGATGGGGGAGCCAGCCGTCCGGTGATGGAACTGGCCGACGCCATCGCGCTGGGCACCTCAATGTTGGAAGCCGACCATCGTCCCCGCCTGGTATACGCCGGGAATGCCCAACTGCGTTCTCGCATCACCAAGCTGTTAGGTGAGATCACCCAAGTGGACGTAGTGGACAACGTCCGCCCCACCGTTGATACGGAGTACCTGGGGCCAGCCCAGGAATTGCTGGAACAGATTTTCGTGGAAGAGCGGCTACAGCAGACTCCTGGGATAGAAACATTGATAAGCTGGAGTCAGTTGCCGCCGCAACCCACTGCCACGGCCTTTGGTCGCGTGGTGGAGTATCTCTGGCACCGGGAGAGAAACCCGGACCGGGGCGTATTGGGCGTAGACCTGGGCACGGCAAGCACAACGGTCGCGGCTTGTTTTGAAGGTCGCCTTTATCTTTCTGTGCAGGAGCAACACGGCGTAGCCTACGGGCCGTTGGCCTGGGTGGAAAAGCACGGGGTGGCATCCTTGCTCCGCTGGTTGCCAGAGGATTTGGAAGAAGATCAGGTCATGGAGTTCCTGTACAATCGTGAATTCCATCCCTGGACTGTCCCGCAGGAACCTGAAGAACTGTGGATAGAACATGCCATCATGCGTGAGATGTTGCGGGGCACGCTGCGGGCAGCTTACCCCACCTGGGACATGGGAAAAGCCGCACCGAACCAACGCGCTATGCTGCCGCGCCTGGACCCTCTCCTGATCTCCGGATGTGGCCTCGTCCACATGCCGCGCCCGGGGCAAGCGCTGCTGGCGGTCCTAGATGGGCTGGAGCCGGTGGGCATTTCCACCGTGCTGCTGGATAGTAATTGGGCCGCCCCGGCTCTGGGAGCTATCGCGAGCATTAAGCCGCTGGCGGCAGCATCGGCTCTGGAATCCGGTACCCTCGCGCCCCTGGGTACCGTCATTTCGCTGGTAGGAAAAGCGCGTCCCGGCGACACCGTCCTGCGCATGAAAATCACTTACGAGGATGAAAGCGTGTTGAATGTTGAGGCGCGCTACGGGGAACTCGAAATCTGGCCGCTCCTACCCGGACAGAGCGCCACGTTGGAGCTCAAGCCCCAGCACCGCTTTGACGTGGGCTTGGGGGGATTTGGAAAGGGCGGTAAGATCCAGGCCCTGGGTGGACTGGTGGGCCTGGTGGTAGATGCCCGTGGCCGCCCCTTGACTCTCCCTAAGGACCCAGAACGACGCAGGAAGCGACTACGTCGCTGGATCTGGGATGTGGGAGGCTGAAATGTTCCTGCCATATAGCATTGTCAATCCCTTGATGCATATTGAGGTGGTGCGTTCCCTCTCCCTGCCCGGACAGATCGTGGTTCACGAAGGCGAGGTAGTCGAACCGCTTCAAATCGTTGCCGAAATGACCGAGCCGCCTGTTTTCCAAATCATCAATGTCGCCCGCGAACTGGGTATCTCTCCGAAAAAAGCCGCCCGCTACTTAACGGTAAAAGTAGGCGCTACCCTTTCCAAAGGGGACGTGATGGCTTCGCGGGGAGGCTGGGGCGGGCGCGTGTGTCAAGCTCCTTTCAAGGGAACGGTAACTGGCTACGGGCGGGGGCGATTTTTGTTTGAGGCGCAATCGCGCCGGGTACAGCTCAAGGCATTGGTACCGGGCAGAGTGGCGCGGGTATGGCCTGACGAACAGTTGGTCATCCAGACACAAGGGGCCTTCATCCAAGGAGCCTGGGGGAACGGTAAGGAAAACTACGGTGTCGTGCAGCTGGTCGTGCGCTCCGCGCGCCATGCCCTCCGGGCCAAACGGCTGGATGCTTCTGTCCAGGGGGCCATTGTCGTCGGCGGGACGTGTCTCGATGAAGAGGCCCTGGAACAGGCTCTGGTGATGCGGGTGGGGGGAATCATCGTGGGAGGTGTCCCGGTGAATTTGCTCCCGCGCCTGCGCGAAGTTGACTTCCCCGTTCTGGCTACCGAGGGCGTGGGAAAAATCCCTATGTCCACAGCCGTGTTCAAGTTATTGCGCTCTCTGGCCGGGCGCGAGGCAGCCGTGAGTGGCCGGTCACGCACCGGCAGAGAAGTCAAGCGACCTTACATCGTGATTCCCATACCCTCAGACACCGGCGCGCGGGCCCATCCCGAAACACCTTTGGAGGTGGGCAGTCGCGTGCGCGCGCTGCGCCAGCCATACTTAGGCATGTCGGGAACGGTGGTGAGTTTGCCGCAAGGCCCCGTGGCGCTGAAGACGGGAGCGCGGCTCCCCGGCGCAGAAGTTGACCTCGATGGTGAGATGGTATTCTTGCCTTTCGCCAACCTGGAGATGTTGCTCTAAGGTAGATTTTTTGTGTTTTTTTATATTTTATGGTATAGTTAAGCCAGGGTGTCTGGTCATCTGCCAGCGGCCCGCAATTCTTACGTGGAAATAGGGATGCCGCCATGACGCAAACTTGCCAAGTTTTTGGAGATGTCAGGATAGAAGCCAGTTCTCAAACAAGCCCTTTTTAGTAAAGGAGGAAGCCTTATGTCAGATGATCTACGCGACGCTTTCGGAGATGATATCTTCATGGAGCCAGAAGAGGAAGAACGGGAAATAGAGGGAGAGGAAACGCAAAACAAAACCTTCCTCTTCGCCGTGGCGGGTCTGGGCGCTCTGCTCCTTCTGGCGATTGCGGCCTTTGCCATCTGGGCTCTTATTTTGAACCCTATCCAGCAGGCCAAACTGAATGCCGAGAACGAGGAAACCCTGGCAGCTAACGAGGCGATTGCAATTGCGATGGCCAGCACGGCGACGGCCGAGGCCCGGCCCACACAAGAGGAAGAGGCCACGGCGGAATTACCACCAACGGCGACTCCCACCCCCGTGATCCAGGCGACGCACACACCCACGCCGGCGCCAACGGTCGCTGACGGTGAGGAAGCGACGCCGACGGCTACGGCCACCCCGCGTCCCCGGCGCACGGCGACGCCCACCCCCACCTCCGGCGACTCATCCACTACCAGTGGGGCAGATAAAACGCCGGACACCGGGTTGGGGGATCTGCTACCGATCATCGGGGCCGTTCTTTTGCTGGGGCTGATCATATTCTCGCGCCGGCTGCGTAAGGCTTAACGCATCGTTTGAGAATCTTACAGCGGGACACGGAACTTTTGCGGTTCCGTGTCCCGTTTGTGGTGGGAGGGTAACTACCTCCAAAAACTGGACCACATGCTAAGTGAAACTCTGGTACAATAAAGACCAGCATGTGAAGGACAGAAATGCCAAAACGTAAACGACACAGCGGCGAGTTCAAAGACACTCAGTGAACTGGCACAAGAGTATCAATTACACCCCAGTGCAACGCGGCTTCATGTACTTGGTGGCGATTATCGACTGATACAGCCGCTATGTGCTGGTCTGGCAGCTCTCCAACACCCTGGAGGGTCACTTTTGCCTGGAAGCCTTAGCACAATCACTGCCCCACGGCACACCGAAGATCTTTAACACGGATCAAGGCACGCAGTTTACCGCACAGACCTTCACTGAGCGGCTGGAAAGAGCAAACATCCTCGTGAGTATGGATAGCCGGGGGACGCGCGTTAGACAACGTCTTTGTTGAACGCTTGTGGCGCTCCGTCAAGTACGAAAACATCATCTGCATGACTATGCGACTGTACCGCAGCTTGAAGCGGGCTTGCACAGCTACTTCACGTTCTACAACCACGAACGTCCGCATCAAAGATTGGACTATGACGTCCCTGTTAACGTACACTTGGGAGGTGAGCACTCATTGCATTAACGATAGATTGATTCCTGGCTCAAGTGCTTTGACCAATCCCCCCACTTCCTGTATAATGGCCACTGACCCAAACACGTAGGGCGAGAGGGATTAGTCATCAAGATCGGCCCGTCTCGTCTTTCAGTTTCGGGGACTGTTCTTGTCCAAATGGCTTCCGAAATCGAAGCGAGACACCTGATTTCGGCGCTAAAACTTTCATCTACTTTGACCCTTTTGTGGTCCAAAACATGGGGATAACCTCAAATTATCAGCGAAAGGTGAGTAAAGAGATAATTAATCGCTTTACTGTTCAGAAAATCAGAATATGGCTAAGTCGAGCGAATGCCTATATGGCTAAGGGCGGGAAGCTGACGAATTGTTGCCGATTCATTTTGACCTTTGGATTCCCCTTTGCTTTATATGCCATGACGTTAGCACCGACGGTCTACCTTATGGATAGTGCGGAACTCACGACGGCTGCAGCAACGGGTGGATTTGTTCACCCCACAGGCTACCCGCTATATTTGGTTCTCGGATGGCTGTGGACACGTATTCCCATCGGCGACATGGGCTTCCGTATGAATCTGTTCTCCGCCTTTAATAGCGCGCTCACCATTGCCTTGATCGCACAAATCTTGCGTCGGTTGCATGTGAGAGACTTGGCTATCTGGAGTACTCTAGGTCTGCTGGCAACCGGATACTATTTCTGGGCGCTTTCTCTGATCGCCGAGGTTTACACGTTGCACACGGCAATGATGGCAATTATGATCTTGCTAGTATTGCGTTGGGCCGATGCGCCAACACCGCAGAAGCTCGCCTGGCTCGGATTGAGCGTGGGGTTAAGTTTTGGGAATCACGCCGCGACCATCTTATTGATACCTGGACTTGTTTTCTTTATCATTGTTTCTCGAAGGAAAAAACTTACGCCAAGGAGCTTGTCACTCGCGTCCGGAGCCTTTGCTTTAGGACTCAGTATCTATCTCTATCTCCCAATACGTTATGCGGCGCGACCGGCATTTAACTATCTACAACATTACGATGCTAATGGGATTTCACACCCGATTAACTTACAAACTTTTAGCGGTTTGTGGTCAGTAATCTCTGGTCGAGCCTTTCAACGACTTATGCTCAACGACCCCAACATTTGGGGCTCAACCATAAATCTCGCGGAACAACTTGCACGCGATTTTTGGTTCATTGGCGTTGGCCCTGCACTCTTGGGGCTGCTCGTTCTATTAAAACGCAACTGGCGGATTGGTGGAATGCTACTTTTAATGTCTGTGAGTCATGCGCTGTTCTACATCTGCTACCAAGTCCCCGATAAGGCAACTATGTTCTTACCGAATTATATAGTTGGGGCAATATGGATCGGTGTTGGATTGGAATACATCTTTGCAGCGCTAGAGGAGATGAAGCAAACTACAACATCCATAAGGTGTACCTGGCTACTACGTTTCATCCTATCCGCAACTGTAGGCCTGGCTTTGGCGTGGAACTGGCCGTTAGTCAATCTGTCTGGAAGCTATGACGCGCGTCAAGAAGCCGAAGAGATATTGGGGCGACTAGAACACAACGCGTTGATCCTGGGACATTGGGACACGATTCCCACCATTGAGTATCTACAATTATTGGAAGGGAAACGCCCAGATGTGCAAGCGATCAATCGTTTTCTGATTAGTACGGAAAATATGTATGGTCTAATTGCAAAAGAGATTCACCGGCGTCCTATCTATATTGATAACGTCAATTTTGAACTTCTTCGGAGGTTCGACTTCACCTATGAAGATGGATTATATCAGCTTAAAAGCAAGGAGGACTCTATGCCCATGAGATATTAAAGAGATCAAGACATCGTTCTGTATGGTAAATGTAAGCAGCTGTTATCATGAGAGTAGAATGGAGGTACATGCTCATGGAAAAGTCAACACGCTGGGCCGTTATAGTAGGACTCCTATTTACAGGAGCTTTATTGGCTCCTCTCGTTGGATTCCCGGACAAAACAATTGCAGAGTTGTGGAGTACATTTAACTACGGGTATCAAGAGGACTATCTCACTTTAACGTTTGATGGTCCTGAGGAAACAACTGTGAATTCCCCGCAGATAGCGTACACTTTTACGGTAAACAATGTGGATGCTGAAAACAGGGCTACAACAGGCACAAGGGTGATCGCCACTTCGTCATCATCGATCAACTGGGACACAGCTGGAACGCCTTGTTCTTCTATCCCGGCGAGCGTAGCTGCCATCGAAGATCTGAAAAGCGCCAAAGAAACAGGTGAGGTCATCAGCGTGATGTGGCAGCTTCTTGCTTCTGCTGAAAGCGAGCCGTTCTCAGCATCCGGAAGCAGTGTGCTTTTCTGTGAATTAGGTACGCTAGCGGGTGGCAGTTCAAGAACGTTTGATCTTGCAGCAATCCCCACCGAAGTCGGTACACACACCATCACGGGATTCGTCGTCTGCAACGAAGCAGAGGAATTTCTCGACAACAATGTCGCAACTATCACCACCGAGGTTAAACACCATCAGTTATTCTTACCGATCATAATCCGGTAAACAAATCTTTCCTATGTTAGTTAAGCGGCTGGCAATAGGCGCCAGTCTATTAGTCATTGCAGCTTGTTTTTTGACGTTGCCTGATCACGCTATTTTCTGGTCACCGGACGAGGGAGGTAAATATCTGGACTCACGCCAGATAGCCTCCTCAGTCCGGTTAAATAATACCCTGCCCTATCCTGGTCGCACGCTAGATCCTGACCTCGAATATATCCCACTCCTCTACTATTTTCAACGTGGATCCAACCTCTATAGCTGGTGGCCATCTTGGTTCCCAGCCCTAAGCGCTCCTCTCTATCGGATATTCGGCCCCCGTGGCATTTTTCTGATTCCACTGGTAAGCGGGATTCTCGTGTGCGCAATTGTTTATCATGCGTTATCCGATATCTCCGGGAAACTGGCTGGCGCCGCCTTATGTATTCCTATTCTGAGTTCGCCAATATTTTTCTACAGCTTAACATTTTGGGAGCATATACCACATACTTTTTTAGTACTTCTTGCATGTCTATTTGCCATTCATGGCTGGAAGCAACCGCGCTTTCGCTGGCACGCCATCAGTGGCGGTCTCCTGGGACTGGCCCTCTATCTCCGTTTGGAAACAGTACTCTTTGCCGGCGCAGTGGAACTCACAGGAGTGCTCTTACTTTATCAACAACGGTGCTCACGGCAAGCTGTGGAGCAACACATCCGGCAATTGTTGATTTTCACCTTATGTTTCATAGTGGTTGCGCTTCCATATTGCGCCATCAATTCTTATAACGAAGGACATATTCTGGGAAGACAATATAATCCCGAATTTGCCCCATATCGTACGGGTAGCTTTCCTGCTGCTCTACATCCGGGTGAGGCTGAGGTTGTGCCCAATTTGATTCTCGGAACTGCAAGACACAATGGCGCTGATCTATCCCCTACTTGGCGTTGGCTCTTTGTGCTGGTCACGTTTGGAAGTGCCTTGTGGCCGTGGCTACATATCAGAAAATTAGGGAACATTGCTATCTTTTGTGTGCTCGTTCTGGTTACCTTGTGCAGCACTATCTTATTTGAAGAGGCGACGTACACATCTCTGCACGGTTTGGTACTCAGTGCGCCGTGGATCGTGCTAGCAGGATGGTCCTTATGTCCACGGATGGACGAACCCACACGTCGTTGGGGATATCTTGCTGGGTTCTCATGTATTATATTTTTGGGGGCAAGCTTGCTGCGTGGTTGGGAAGGCCAGGGGGGACTTCAGTGGGGACCCCGTTATGCTCTACCACTGTATCCTCTATTAAGCATCTGTGTCGCACGCGGCATTAGAAGAGCTTTCACAAATCTCTCTAGCAAAAAATTGATCAAAATGTGGTTGGTCGGCTCACTGATTACATTCTGCATTCTAGGTATTGGATTTGAGCTACGTGGCTTACATTTGATGTATGCCCGCAAGCACGCCTATGCAACTTGGGAGAGGCAGATGAAGGCGTTGCCACAAGACTCGGTCATCACCACCGATTTGGAATGGTTAGCTCTGACGCTGCCAGAGATTTATGCCACGCGCATCATGCATTTCGCTGATCCTGATGATTTGCTGAACAGCCCATGGAGGGCGCGCGCCTATGAAGCAGATTATCGACAGATATGCCACATTCACCACCCGACCCAAGTTGATATCCAGATCACCTGTCGCGCAATTACGAAGCCCTCATCGGAATAGAAAATTCAGGGTCTCTGGGACTTGGCGTGGTGAGTGCCACGCGACGTAAATTTTTTACCACAGATTGGTGAGCACTGCCTGCCCACACTACGCACAGATTGCACTGATTTTTTTTATTTTTCCGTGCTAATTCGTGAAATCCGTGGTTAATTTTGACTTGACCACCCGAATTCCCAAAGAGCCAAAATTCATAGCGCCCGAGGACTAACCGCATTTTCCCAGCACGAGTCGTATAAAGCGAATCTCTTCCCTGCGTATTGCTACACCAAGATCCACCGTTAGTCTACCTCATTCTTGTGAGATATCGGTTATTCGCCGTTGGCACCTTTGACGTTCCGATCAAAGAACGCAAACGATAGTTGCATGGTTGTTTCAAAGGGGAGTGGGGCACTATAGGTATGTAGCACAGGCGGGCCGCCTGTGCTACAGTAACTACCCAACTCTATGTCCGTAGTGGCGACTTTAGTCGCTATGTTGGCAATTAGAACAACTGAAGTCGTTACTACAAATGCTAGCTGCGGTGGCCCTTTTCTTCAACATTAACGGGATTCCAAACAGCCCCACGGGAGTCAGCAAAGCCAGGAGAGTCAGTAACCCAATGCCGATAATTCCCACCACGGTACCCGGCAAGAAGGACCCGTCAGGAAATGCAATGGCGGCGGAGGCTGCCCCGCCAATAAACCCCACGGCGCTGAGGTTCCACAGGCCGTGGAAGCTCAGCGCGGCCAGGTAGGACAGAGGCAATACCCAGCGCCGCCGGCGTTGCCAGAAACAACCCCAGCCCAGGCCAACTATCCCACTGGTCAAAGCGTGCATGGCCGTCGCGGGAATCCGCACGGCAACCCCGACAAGCCAACTATCCATGTCCAGCAATCCCAGGCCGCCATTGTAAATCCCTTCCACAATGGCAAAGCCCAAACCGCTCGCCACTCCCCACAGAAAGGCCGTGAGCAGACCAGGACGTTTCCAATATCCCAGCAGGGCGATGAACACGGTCTTGCCGATTTCCTCAATAATGGGGGTGAAGACGGCCAGTGTCAGCGCCAGAATGCCCAGGATCACCGGTGAGGCCAGTAGCGCTAACAGCGCCTCCAGCGAGATCTCGTCCGGCGACAGCTGCGCCCAGTGTTGCATAGTAGCGAGCAGGCGATCAACTTCCGCCTGACCCGCCGAGGTCAGCGCAGCCAACAGGACCACGAAGAAGGAGCTGAACAGTAACCCTACCAACTCCAGGAGCATGGCCGCGCCCATGAAAAATATCCCTCCTCCCACAGAGATCACGGTTTGCCGCCGTGTCGGCGCCGCTTCACGCCCCGCCGCCAATATCACAAAGGAAAATAACAGCAGGGCCGGGCAGGCAATCATTGCCAGGTGGAAAGGGGCAAACCAGACGGTGGAGTGTAACGGTGCCGGCAGCACAAAAGCCCCCACGCCCATCAGGAGCCATCCAACCAGAAGCACCAGCCATCTCCGGCGCGAGTAGACCGTTGGTGCGGGTCGCCCGTGCCAGGCGTTAAGGCTCACACGTAGCAAGGCAATAGAGAATGCCAATCCTACAAGTCCAACACCGGCCAACAGGATCGGCGTGGAATCCGCCTCACGGCCCGGTAACCAGCAAGCCAACAAAATACCGGCGAGGCTCAACAACGTCAGACATCCGGCGACGATGGCCGTGAGTAACCACAGGACGGGCTTCTGTCGCTCCATACCTCCTCCTTGCAAGACCTCCGAGGTTTAAAAAACCTCGGAGGTCTGATAAAAGAAAAGGGGATAGAGTCTCCCCTATCCCCTGTCATACCCAGGCGAGGTTATTTCTCCACTACCGTCACGCTTTCCAACAGATCGGGGTCTGGCGCAGCCGGATCCGCGGGCGAGCGGCGGGTAAGGGCATCCAGGACATCCTCTCCCTCCGCGACCTGGCCGATCAGCGCGAAGCTCCCGCTCAGCTCAGACGCCTCCGTTCCTAAGGTAATGAATATCTGCCCGTTGGGCAACATCCCTATCAACCCAGCACGGTCAAAAATCCCCTGAGTCTCCCCCGTGCAATAGTAACCGGGATAGCCTAGGCCCGTATTGCTGGGATCTCCTGTGAGAGCCACGAAACTATCCTGGACGAAGAAGATTTCCGTCCCCGCGTACCAGCCCTCCTGAGCCAGGAAGAGAAAACTGTTCACGTTGGTCGGGGCAGATTCCGGTAACAAATTGACCACAATGTCACCTTTGCTCGTGTTCAAGGTGGCCTGGTAGCTCTTCTCGGTATCGAGAGTTGTCGCGGGAGCCTCGGTATATTGGTTTTCGGTCATTTCCATGATGGACAAAAACGCTTCCAAGCCCTGATAAGAAAGCCCCAGCTGTTGGATAGGGAACATGAAACCGTTGAAAATGAAAGTGGGGGTACCCGGCAGCTGCAAGCTCTGGGATTCCTCCAGTTGAGCGTTGATCTTGGGGAGATAGGTCTCGTCATCCAGCTCGCGATCAAAGCGCTCCACATCCAGCCCTAAGTCGGCGGCAAACTCACTCATCTTGACGCGGGCCTCCTCTGGGGAGAGACTGTTCCATTCACTCACGCGCCCAAAGAGCAGGTTGTACATCTCCCAGAACTTGCCTTGCGCCCCAGCCGCCTCGGACGCCTGGGCCGTCAACAAAGATTTATCGTGGAAGGAGAGCGGAAAATGCCGGTAGACCAGGCGCACGTGGGGATGATCCTCCAGGAACTGATCGAGCACAGGGACAACTCCCGCACAACCGGGGCATTGAAATTCGGCATACTCCAAGAGCGTGATGTCGGCATCCTCCTCGCTGGCGCCTTTGATCCAGTCCGTCTCGTCAACAGGACGCACAGGCAGTTCCGGCACCGACTGCGCTTCACAAATGCCAGGTGCTTCCGGGGTCATGATGACGAGAGTCCCGGTCGGTTCTTCCTGCGGCGGCTCCGGTATTGAAGTAGGTTCCTGCGTAACAACCTCTGTGGGTTCTGCCGTAGGCGTCGTCTCTGCGGTGGCTTTAGAGCCACAGGCGCTCAACACTAATACGACGACCACCAATAGGGCTAACAGCGTCCCCATCTTTCTATTCATTACGGATTCTCCTTTTATGAAATTTACGGTTTACCAGTATCTACCAGGCCGGCCTATTTCAGACCTTCGAGGTCTATAAATCCGCCTCGCGGGGTGAAATTCCGGTCCTGGTAAATATTTTGGCATTGGGGCAGAAGTCGCACTTACACTGCTCCTAGCCCCCGTCTCGGGGGCGTCCCCGGGGCAAGTTTCCTCGTCAGCCCGCCCCCGGGGACGGGGGCTTAGAGCTTTGGGGAGCAGATGTGTCACTTTTACCACAGTGCGTATTTTGACAGACAAAACCTACGTTAAAGACCTCGGAAGTCTACCCGACCTGATTTCAAAAGCTTCCTGAAGTCTCATCTAAACGTACCAAACTCAAGGAGCATTATACCATCGAACAAAGTCGGGACAAGAGTTTCGCGGCACGGGGCCAGGCTTTATCATTGCCTGTGCCGTGAGGGGAGGAGAAATCTTTTCCCTTTGCGTTAAGTATCCTTCTGCGGTGGGGGCCAGAAAGGCGGTCGCTCCATCCGCCAAAGGGTGTAAAACCCAACTAACAACACCACGCCTCCCATCAAGTAGCTTTCCAATACCGAAGCCTGCGTGATAAACAATGCGACCAGCCCCAGGATAAAGGCGATGCAATACAGCACCAGCACGGCTTCGCGGCGGGATAATCCCACGTAGGTCAGGCGGTGAGAAGAATGATCCACCCCCGGCGTCGTCAGGGGGTTCAGCCCCCGTCGCAGACGCGAGATGGTCACCAACGTGGTATCAAAAACCGGAACCCCCAGCACGATAATGGGAATCATCCACGTCACAAAAGAAACGTTCTCTGGAAAACGCAGCTTGATCCCGACAGCCGCCAGCATGAATCCCAAGAACAGGCTGCCGGAATCCCCCATAAAAATAGTAGCCGGATTCCAATTGTAGAAAAGGAAACCGCTGCAAGCCGCCATCACCGCCACGGAAAGCGCGCCGACCAGGTATTGGCCGGTGAAATTGCACATCAACGCAAAGTAACCGGCTGCAATCGCAGCGATCCCTCCTGACAGTCCATCCATATTATCAAGTAAATTCAGCGCGTTGGTAATACCCACGACCCACAAAACCGTAGCGGCGTAGTTCAACAGAGGCAAACGCAGCGAGGTGATAGAAACTCCACTGACGATCAACAAGCCCACGGCGACAAATTGTCCCAGCAGTTTAAGCCAGGGGCTTAAGCTGAATCGGTCATCCCAGAGACCTAGCATAGAAACGAGGGTACTTCCCACCAAAATCCCTGCCACCTGGTTGATTTTATATTGTTCTCCCAAGAGCAAGGTGGCGATCAGGGTACTGAGAAAAATAGCGACGCCGCCCAGACGCGGTGTGGGTATCGTGTGTACCTTGCGCGTGGGATCAGGCTGGTCAACGGCATTGAAGCGCAGCCCCAGCTTCCGCGCCAGGGGAGTTCCCACTACCGCCAAGAAAAGAACACCGGAAAAAACGACGATGTAGGTAGCCATAGTCGCTCAAGGCTGAGAGGGAGCCGGCTGCTGAATCGCCGTGATCAGTTGCTCAATCACCGGCTGCTGCTCTTCAGGCGCGAGCTGCAGGGCCATGTTAGCCATTTGCAACGCTTCTGCCGGCCGCCCCTGGTAGAAATAGGAGATGCCGAGCATCCGGTAGATGTCCCACAGGTCTCCCATCGTAGGACAATATTCGAGTGTCTGTTCAAGTTGTACGGCAGCATCGTCCCAGCGGCTTTCCTGAATCTGTAAGCTCCCCAGCACGCGGCGCACCGTACACTGCTTGGACGCGAGCTCCAGCGAGCGTTCGTAGGCTGCGATCGCTCCGGGGATGTCCTTATCAATGTTGACCCGCATATCTCCCAAAAGACTCCAGGTTTGCTCGAACTCAGGGTCTACTTCGAGGGAATGAGAGATAACTTCATGGGCCTCGAGCTTATCATGGAGACCAAACGCCTCCAAAATTGCCAGTTCATTCCACAGAATGGGATTGTTAGGACTCAGCACCAGGGCCGTATGGTAATTTTCCTCCGCTTGCCGCAGCAATTGTTCGCTTTGTTGTGGATCCTGAGCTTGAGCCTGAGCGGCCCAGCCACGATAGAAACGCGCCAGGTTCGCGCTGTGATCGGTGTTCAAGGGATTGATCTCCCGGGCCTCCAACAATACTTGTTCTGTTTTCAGGAAAACCCCCTCGCGCTGGGCGGGATCAATATCGGCAGGGAGGGACTGGGCTATTTCCAGATAGGTCTTGCCCTGAAAAAGACGGTAGTAATCCTCCAGCGGAGCGTATTCGATAGCCTTCTCGTAGTGTTGCAAGCCGAGTTGCTTCTGGTTCAGGTCCCTGCTACTGGCGAAACCCCCGCCTTGCTTGAAGACGATATCCGCCCGAATCAGATTGTAGTCGTAGGCGCGAATCAAGGGAACGGAGAGCAGCAGCAGCACCGGCAGAACGACGAAGCTCACCGGATCACCCCAACGTTGCGACTGTGCCGACTCATGCAGCAAAGCCCAGGCCGTCAAGGCGAGGATGACAAAGATAAACGCATAGTAATGTCCCAAAACCCCCGCGAGTGTGACGGCCACGCCGATCACGTCCTCGGCAGTATAAACCTCGATCTGCGGGAGCTGCGCCTGGAGACTCGCCAGAACGGAGCCGAAGATAAGCAGGCCAAGAAGCGTCACGCTGCTGTAGAGCAAAGCGGCCCATCCCCACCGCTCGCCGCGCTCTTTCCCGAAAAGCCCTTCCCGATCCAGCTCGCTCAACCCTATCACGCCAAAAAGCGCCCAGGTGAAAACGAAGATCATCAGACCGCCGTATGACGCGCGCTCCTGTGAACGGAGCACGGTCAAGGAACGCCAGAAGATCTGTCCGGCATTGGTCGAACGGTCCGGGTTGTTGATAAAATCGAAGGCCAGCGTTCCCAGGAGAAAGGTCGCCGCCAGACTCAAAGCCAGGACAGCCATCACCCAACCTTGCGACGGCTTGCGAACCACTGGGGACTGCGACGGCTTGGCACGTCTCTTTTTCCGCCGCCGGGCGGCCTTTGATTTTGGCGTCCCTTCCGCCGGATGTTTTTCCGCTACGCGCGCCGGCTGCGCCTCCGCTTCGCCCGGTAGCCACTGCAAGCCCAGCACCACCAGCATCCCCGCCAGCGCCCAGAAGGTCGTGCGCGTAGCTGCGATTGAGATAGCGAAGTTGATCTCCACGAAGTGCGCCAGGATAGCGGATAAAATCGCCACCAAAAGCACCGCATGAGGATGGATCTTCCCCGTGGCGATGGTTGCAGAGGCGCCCTTCCGGGCCGTCTGGAAAGCGATCCAGGTCAGGTAGAGCACTATCCCGGCTAAAAAGCCCAGCGGAACCGCCACCGCGAAGAAATAGGGCCTTCCCAGAGAAACGAACAGGATGAACAATGCTAAGAAGACCGCAAAGGACAATCCCACGTAAATCCAAAATTGGCGACGAGTACTCAAAAGCCCTAACCAACGGAATCCCCAGTAGAAAACGGCTCCAAACAAGAAAAGATAGGCGACCAGGCCCAATACCCCCGTGATCACCAGTGAGTCCAGCGTCTCGTTGTGCGAACGGTCAGGGGAAGCGGTACGGGATTCGACGTGGCCCAGTTCCGGCGGATAAAAACCGTTGTAAGCCACGTACATGGATTCCGGCCCGTAGCCCACCAGCGGACGCAGAGCATTGAATTTATCGTGGCTGCCATCAGGATAAGTGATCGGGTCGTGCGGCATGAACAATTCCATAGCCCCTCCCCAAATCAATGTGCGCACCTTTCCGGTTGTAGATTCCCAGTCCAGGCTCTGGGCCATGCGCCGGAGCGACGTTATCTCCATCGCGCGCTCCTTCAAAAGCCCAGGTACGTTGATCGCCAGCAGCCCTAAAGCTATAACCAATCCCACCGTTCCCCAGCTAATCCATAGCCAACGCCAGCCCTTACGTTCCACGATGAAGTACAGCCAGCATCCTCCAAAGGTCAATGCCCCCAGCCCCCCGCCGATGTAAGGGCCATACTTCCCCTGTATGGTTAAAACTCCCAATCCCGCCAGCAACCCGGCGAATACGAGCGTCCCTACCCCAAAGCCAAGCCCCCGCCCCACATCCTGGTACCAGGGTGGGGATTCTGCGGTCTCCGCTGCCGCCTGCTGCTGCTGGAGTAAAATGAACATCAAATAAGGGAAAAGAAACCCGCCGGCGATGATCCCCAACCAGGGGCCACGGCTCCGTGAGTACCAGATGGTCATGAGCTGCACGGCTATCAAGAAAATGTAACCGGAGGCCCGCAGGACATCACTCGTGCGCGACTTCTCCCGCCGCATGATGTCCTTGAAACTCTCCACGATCCGCGCCGCCGTGAGCGGGACGATCATGATGAGGTAAGCCGCGACGAAGATGGCGTTGCCCATGTTGGAAGCCACGCGCGTCTGTACGTCTCCAGCCCACGGCAGGGGATCCAGTCCGTTATGCTGCACGATGCCGTACAGAGCCACCGGCAAACTGTTGAGGATCAAAACGGTGAGCAGGCGGCTCAACTGCGCCCGCGTGCGCAGGCTCGTGAGCAAGGCAAAAAAGATCACCAGGTAGCCGAACAGGGAATATGTCCCCTGCAAGCGTTGGTACGAACCGACAAAACTCGTGTACGGGACCAGTGAGAAAATAGAGGTGATGAGATAAACTCCCATCGTCACGAGCGCGGGCAGTACCAGGGGGGTACGACAAGAAAAGCGCAAGGGTTTTTGACGTTGAATTGCTTCTTCCAAAAAGCGCACCAGCCAGAAAACCGCCATCACGGTAGCCAGAGCGCGCATCGTGGTGAGCTTGTCCGGTTCGAACACCCGGCTGGAGTACACGTTGAAAAAGACCGGTGTGATGGTGACGCCCAGCAGCCAGCCGGCTTCCAGCACGCGATCACAAAAGGCACTAAGTTTCGATGAGTTCATGGCATTACTCCTCAGTCAGCGGTCAGCTTTTAGGCGCTTAACAATCAAGTCCTGGCACAAAAAACAAGAATTTGGGCTTCTAGAAAATGAACCACAGATTTCACGGATTGACACAGATTGGGTAAAAAATGAGAGAAAATCAGTGAAAATCTGTGTAATCTGTGGTTAGATTTTTGGTTCTGGCTTTGCCAGGTTAGGGTACCATCATACCTGACTCAGACAAAAAGACAAACGAATCGCCCCTACTCCGCGACCAGGATCACCAATAGATCGTTGACATTGGTGCCGGTAGGGCCGGTGTGCAGCAGATCGCCTACGGCAGATAACAGCGGGTAAGCATCATTATTCGCCAGAGCAGCCAGGGGATCAAGGCCCAACGCGCGCGCGCGCGCCGCCGTCCCGCCATCCACGATCGCGCCGGCGGCGTCGGTGGGGCCATCGGTGCCATCCGTCGCTAAGGCCATGAGCAATACGTCGGGCACTCCCTCCAGTGCGAGGGCGGCAGCCAGCGCTAGCTCCTGGTTGCGCCCGCCCTTTCCCTGGCCGCGTACCGTCACCGTGGTCTCGCCACCCCATACGAGACAAGCCGGCGGAGACAGCGGATCGCCATGCACTCGCGCGCTCCGCGCCAGCGCCGCCGCGACCCGCGCCGCCTCGCGCGCTTCCCCTTCCACGAAAGTCGTGAGGAGCAATGCGCGATAACCACACCGGCGCGCCTCCGCCACGGCGGCCTGGGCCGCCAGGCGATTGGAGCCGATGATGCAATTATGCACTCCCGCGAAGAGCGGGTCTCCCGGTTTGGGGGTTTCCGGGAGCTGTCCGGCCACGCCGGCCCGCAGCCGGCGCGAGACGGAGTCCGGCAGCGATTCCCCCAAACGATAACGCTGCACGACATCCCAGGCCTCGGCGTAGGTGGTGGGATCCGGGACAGTGGGGCCGGAGGCGATGACATCTAAGGGATCTCCCACCACGTCGGAGAGGATGAGCACGCCGACCGGCGCCGGCGCCGCCAGGCGGGCCAGCTGCCCCCCCTTGAGACGCGAAAGGTGCTTGCGCACGGTGTTGAGCTCGCCGATCGTCGCGCCGGAGCGCAGCAAGAGCTCTGTCGTGACCTGCAAATCGCTCAACGAAACTCCCGTCACCGGCAAAGGCAACAGCGCCGAAGCCCCGCCAGAGACTAAAACCAGCACCAGGTCTTGCTCCGTCGTGCCGGCCAACAACCGTTCGATGGCCGTGGCCCCGCGTTGCCCCGCCGCATCGGGAATAGGATGTCCGGCCTCAAATACCTGTATCACCGGCGGCAGAGTGTACCCGGCGGAGTGACCATACTTTGTCACCACGATGCCCGCCGTCAGATAAGCTCCCAAAATGTCGCTGGCGGCCTCCGCCATGGGGAGCGCGGCTTTGCCCGCACCGATCAGCAAGACACGGCCCGCCTGTTTCAGCGGCCAATTCTCTTGCTCCACATGCAGCTGCCCATTCTCGACACGCAGGAAACGCCGCACAGCCTTGCCGGGATCAACCGCCTGTAGAGCCGCATCTCGAATAGCCAGCATGTCAGCGTGTAAAGTCATCGGCGCCTCGCTTAAGGAGTTGTCCGAAAACAATCTCGTGGTTCCCCTGAAAAAAGTTATCTCACCACGGAGGACACGGAGAAAAATA
The DNA here is from genome assembly GCA_030605705.1 of Thermoflexia bacterium. Taxonomy (GTDB): domain Bacteria; phylum Chloroflexota; class Anaerolineae; order B4-G1; family SLSP01; genus JAUWHU01. The sequence continues at coordinate 20,424 of JAUWHU010000241.1, forward strand.
AGGGGTCTCTGGAACTTGGCGTGGTAAGTGCCATGCGACGTAAATTTTTCACCACAGATTACACGGATTACACTGATTTTTTACTTTTTTCCGTGCTAATCCGTGAAATCCGTGGTTAATTTTAACTTGACCACGCGAATTCCCAAAGAGCCAAAATAAGAAAACTC
>JAUWHU010000264.1 GCA_030605705.1 Thermoflexia bacterium
ACTTTAGGCACTTAACAATCAAGTCCTGACATAAAGAACAAGAAATTCAACGCAGACGTAGTATGGGCAGGTAGTGCCCATAACGCGGAGGGCGCAGAGTTTTTTCTGTCTTTCTCTGTGTTCTCTGTGCCTCTGTGGTAAATTTCCTAGTTTTTTCAGTAGACTCATTGATAAGCTGCTATCCGGGGAGGTCAGAGAGGTTTTCGAACGGCCCGCCGTGCCCGACGTAGATGATGCGTGGCGCAAGGGCCGCCAACCGGCGGACGCTCTCACGGTTGCGCTCCAAATCCCAGGCGACGATGGGCGGTCCGGGTTTGGGGAGCAACCCCATCAGCCGGCCCATCACCAGGTCGCCGACGAGGGCCTCGCCGCTATCCAGCAGCACCGAGACGGAGCCAGGTGTGTGTCCCGGCGTGAGGAGCACCCGCCCGGCGACGCCATAGTCATCCAGCCGGAACTCGTTCTCAAATGCGATGTCCGGCTCGCAGGCAGGGGCGCGAGTGGGGCCGCCTACCCCTGGGATGCGCATCACCACCCCCACGAGCCAGTGGGTTGGGTTGAGGCTGTCCGGCTGGTGGATGCCTTGCCGCACGGCATCAGCGTCGAGGGCATGGATGGCGACCGGCGCGCCGGTGCGCTCCCGCAGTTCCGCCGCGCTGCCGAAGTGATCCACGTGCCCGTGAGTGATGAGGATCAGGCGGAGGTCATGGGGCGCGACGCCGCCTGCACTGAGCGAAGTCGAAGTGTGTTCCGCCAACTGCGCCAGGATGTGATCTGCCTGGCCGGGGTTGCCGGCATCCACCAGGATGGCGCCACCGTCGCCCCGGATCAGAAAGACGTTGACCGCACCCGTGTTGATCTGAATGACTGTCTTGGTCATTTTATAGCCTCTCTCCGCTGCGGACTGCAAAACTGACCCAACTACCAATTTCCTAATTTCCCAATCTACCGTATCTTCTCAATAAATAGGGGTAAACATTCCGTCATCTGTTATTCTCACCACAGAGAACACAGAGAAAAAATAGTATCTTCTCAAAAAGTGGGGACAAATCATGGAGTGCGGCAAAAATCAGCCACGAATTTCACGAATTAACACGAAAAAGAAAGGGAAATTCGTGTAATTCGTGGCAGAGAAGAGCAAGACCGGCTCGAAATGCCCCGGATTATTGAGATGATACAAAAAATAGGTCTCTGGGACTTGGCGTGGTGGGCGCCACGAGACGTAAATTTTTCACCACAGATTACACTGATTTTTTATTTTTTCCGTGCTAATCCGTGAAATCCGTGGTTAATTTTGACTCGACCACGCGAATTCCCAAAGAGCCAAAAAAAATAGAAAACTCTGTGTCCTCCGTGGTAAAAATTCCCCCGGAATATTGAGAAGATACCAATCATCGCTCGATCCCTTCCCGCGCCAGAACCCCTTGCTGGTAGTAGTGCTTCACCTCTCGCATCTCCGTCACCAGATCGGCCCGCTCAATAATCTCCTGCGGAGCGCGGCGGCCAGTCAGGATCACCTCCACGCGCTCCGGCTTCTCGTCCAGGAACGCCAGCACCTCCTTGACCGTCAGCAACCCGAACCAGATCGTCACGTTGACCTCGTCCAGCACGATGATGTCGTACTCGCCCGAGAGCAGCGCCTCCCGCGCCCGTTCCAGCCCCCGGTGGGCCTGGGCCACGTGCTCGGGGGTGACTTCCTCGCGGCGGATGCAGCACACGTCCCCGTATTGTTCAATGGTGATGAGGGGATGGTCGCGCAGCGCGTCCAGTTCCCCGTAATGCTGGCCTTTCATGAACTGGCCGATGTAGGCGCGCATACCGTGGCCGGAGGCCCGCAACGCCAGACCCAGGGCGGCAGTGGTTTTCCCTTTGCCATCCCCCGTGTAGACCTGCACGTTGCCCGTTGAAATATGCTCTTTCATTTTCGGGTAGTCACTCTCTAAAGTGTGGCTGGCGCACCTTTGGCCGGGCGCGAGAGCTCCTAGACCTCAGCCGTCCTACCGGTCTGGCGACGCCGGTACATCTCCCATAGGCGCGGCAACATCTCGGCAGGCAACGGCGTGACGTGACCCAGCGCCTCGGCCAACCATTGCACTCTGGCGACGTATTCCAGCCGCTCCAGGTTGATGAGCGCCTCGTCCAAGTGCTGGCCCACCGTCAGACTCCCGTGCTGGCGGATGAGGAGGGCGTCGTGGTTGACGATCAGCTCGCGGATGGCGGTCGCGTTCTCCGGCGAGCTGGGCAGCGCGAAAGCAGTGGTGGGAATCTCGCCCAGCAGGATGATGACCTCCGGTAACACATCGGAGCGCAGCTCCTTCCCGGCGACGGTGAGCGCGGTGGCGTAGGGCGGGTGCGCGTGCAGCACCGCGCGCACGTCGGGCCGCCGCCGGTAGACTTCCAGGTGCATCGGCCACTCAGAGGTCGGCTGGAGCGTGGGGTCGCCGGCCGGTTTGACGACACGCCCCTCACCGTCAATCACCAACAGATCCTCGGGAGACATCCGCCCCTTGCTCAAACCCGAGGGCGTGATCAGGATGTGACCGTCGTTCAGGCGCACGGAGATATTGCCGTCGTTGGCGACGAGCAAGCCCTCCGCGCTGGCGATGCGGCCGGTCTCGACGATGGCCTGACGCAGCTCGGCCTCTGTGGCATCCGTTCCAAAACGTAAACAATTCATGGGTGCTCTCCTTTCTCCATTCTTCATTCTCCATTCTTCATTCTCCATTCTCCATTCTCCATTCTCCATTCTTCATTCTCCATTCTCCATTCTCTATTCTCCATTCTCTTCTCCTCCTACGTTTTGCGCCAGCGCGATGGCGCCCAACACGCCGGCGCGGTTCCCCAACGCGGGCGGCACGATGTAATCATCAATCCGCTCCAAAATTTCCGTGGCGTGGATGTAGCCGTTGAGCAATTCCTGCACTTCACGGCGCACCAGGGGAAAAAGGAACGGCTGCTGCATCACGCCGCCGCCTAAGATGATCCGCTGCGGCGCGAGGGTCAGGATGATGTTGGTCAGCCCCAACGCCAGGTAGCGCGCCTCCAGCGCCCAGGCCGGATGGTCGGACGGCAACGTCTCGGCCCGCCGGCCCCAGCGTTGCTCCAATGCCGGGCCGGAGGCCAACCCTTCCAGGCAATCACCGTGAAAGGGACAGCTGCCGGGGAACGGATCAGCCTCCCAGTCGTGGGGCACGCGGAGGTGCCCCATCTCCGGGTGCAGCAGGCCGTGCAGTAGTCGGCCCGCCGCCATCCCTCCGCCACCGATCCCCGTCCCGATGGTCAGGTAGACAAACGTATCCAGCCCCTGGGCCGCGCCCCAGCGCTGCTCGGCTAAGGCCGCGCCGTTCACGTCGGTATCGAAACCCACGGGGAGGCGCAAAGCGCGGCGGATGACGCCAGCGAAGTCGGTATTGGCCCACCCCGGCTTAGGCGTCGTGGTGATGAAGCCGAAGGTCGGTGAGGCGGGGTCCGGGTCCAACGGCCCAAAGGCGGCGACACCGATGGCTGCCAGTGGTTCGTCTAAAGTCGCTTGCTGCTGCCGGAAGAAGGCGATAGCGCGGTTCAGCGTTTCCTCCGGCGTGGTGGTGGGGAAGCGAGTCTCGCCCCGCAGGTCTTCCGGGCCGCTCCCCACGGCACACACGAACTTCGTTCCCCCCGCTTCGATGCCGCCGTACACGCTCACGCCTGCTCCTTCAACAACGGCAACCAGATGGTGAAGGTGGAGCCTACGCCGACTTGACTATCCACCGTCACCCGCCCGCCGTGCAGCTCTACGATCTCATGGACGATGGCCAATCCCAGGCCGCTGCCGGAGAGCTGTAATGATTGCGGTTGCTGCCCACGGAAGAAACGTTCGAAGATGTGCGATAATTCCTCCGGGGGAATGCCCATGCCGGTATCTGCCACCGCCATCGTGGCCCACAGCCGCCCACGGCTTTCCGCCGTGCCGGTGGAAACGGTCACTTTTCCCCCTTCCGGGGTGTAGTGGAGAGCATTTCTCACCAGGTTGTTCAGTGCCTGTGTTAGCTGGCCCGGGTCCGCCAGCGCCAGGGGATCTGGGGCCGCCGGTTGGTAGCTCAACGTTACCTTGCTACTCCGGGCTAACACCTGGTGTTTGGAGACGATGAGCTCGGTGAAAGTATTGAGGGGGGTGGGCCGTGGGTGTATCTCCAGCCGCCCGTCGTCAATCCGCGAGACCTGAAGCACGTCTTCCACCAGCCGCGCCAGGTGCTCCGCCTCCTGCGTCAGCGCGTCCAGGTACTTCTCCCATTTCTCCGGTTTCTGCTGCAACAACGCCACGTACAACTTGATCGTCGTGATCGGGGTGCGCAGTTCGTGGGAGACGTTGGTGACAAAGCGGGATTTCATCCGCTCCAGCGCTTTGATGTGGCTGACATCGTGGGCGACTACCACTGCGGTCGCTTTTTCCGCTTCTCTCTCCAAGATGGGCGCGGCGTTCAGTTGCAAGTCCAGCCCCGTCAGTTCCAATATCGCCTCCGGCCGTTCCTGCGCCCGCCGGGCCAGGTTGTGTATCAGCGTTTGCAATCGCTCTGCATCCATCGGCGAGAGGGTCTGGGTGAGCCATCTCTGGGCAATGGGGTTGGTTTGGATAAGGTCGCCCTGGGCATCGGTGACGAGGATACCGTCGGAGACACTGCGCAGGAGCGCGTCCAGGCGAGCGTACTGGGCCTGGAGTTGGGCGGTGCGTTCTGTTACGCGTTCCTCCAATTGCGCGGCGTGCAGGCGCAGTTCCTGGTACAATCCGGCGTTTTCAATAGCGGTGGCAGCGTGATAAGCGAAGGCCTCCAACCGCCGGGCGTCGGCGGAGTCAAACTGGCCCGGACGGGCGCCGTCCACATTGAGAAAGCCCACGGTCACGCGGCCTACCTGGATGGGTGCGCCGAGGTATGAGCGCAGCCATGCTTGCGCTGGTACCTGCACCCAGCCGGGATAGGTCGCCGTGTCGGAGATCATCATGGGTTTCCCTGTTTCCACCATCTGCTGCAGGTTGGCGGCCTCGGCAAGGGGAAAAGTGGCTGTGGAGACGTATTTCTTTGAGCCAAATCTTTGGTACCCGCGCCAGCGGGCTACCCGCGCGATGTCCTCTTCTATCAGCATGACGTTGCAGGCATCCCCTGGGAGGACCCGGTCCACCTGTTCCAGGAGGCGATCGAGTACTTCCTCGAGCTCTAACGTGCTGCTGACGGCGACGGCAGCTTCTACCAGGGACTCAGACAGCTCCCGCTGCTCGCGCTCTGCCTGGAAGAGACGCGCGTTTTCCATAGCCACGGCCAGTTGGGCGGCCACGGCAGTGAGAAAATGCAGGTCCTCTGCAGTGAATTTGTGGAACTGGCAGCTTTCCACGTTCAGAACCGCCACCACTTCATCCCCCACCTTGACCGGCACCGCCAATTCGGAGCGCACTTCTGTTGAACTGGCAGTACGGCGGAAGTCGGGATCCTGGCTCACGTCCGGGACCAGGGCCGGTTGCCCGGTGCGGTACACACGGCCGGTGATGGAGTGCGCGATGGGAAAGCGGAGTACCCCTCCTGGCGGCAGGATAAAACCTAACATGGAAGGATGGGGCACCATGTGTTCTCCGTCCGGGTCGGGGAACACGAAATCAAGGTATTCCACCCCTAACGTGCGGCCGAGGATGTGCGTCGCCCGCTCCACGATCTGGTCGAAATCGAGGGTTGAGGCGATGTTCATGCTGAGCTCTCGCAGTGTCTCGGCCTCCTCGCGCCGCCGCCGCTCGGCCTCGAAGAGACGCGCGTTCTCAATGGCGGTGGCGGCGTGATGGGCGAAGGCCTCCAGCCGCCGGGCGTCGGCGGAGTCGAACTGGCCCGAACGGCTGCCGTCCACGTTGAGAAAACCCACGGTCACGCCCCCCACCTGGATGGGCGCGCCGAGGTATGAGCGCAGCCACACTTGCGATGGTAGCTGCACCCAGCCGGGATAGGTCGCCGTGTCGGAGATCATCACGGGTTTCCTGGTTTTTATCATCTGCTGCAGGTAGACGACCTCGGCAAGGGGGAAAGTGGCTGTGGAGGCGAACTCCTTTGAGCCAAAGCGTTGGTACCCGCGCCAGCGGGCTATCCGCGCGATGTCCTCTTCTATCAACATGACATTGCAGGTATCCGCTGGGACGACCCGTTCCACCTGTTCCAGGAGGTGATCGAGTACCTCATCGAGCTCTAACGTGCTGCCGACGGCGACGGCAGCTTCCACCAGGGACTCGGACAGCTCCCGCTGTTCGCGCTCAGCCTCGAAGAGGCGCGCGTTCTCAATGGCCACGGCGGCCTGATCGGCCAGGGTTTGTA
>JAUWHU010000226.1 GCA_030605705.1 Thermoflexia bacterium
TTGATCCTGGGTTTTGACTCCCAGGCGGGCGGCTAGTTCGGTTTCAGTTTGTCGAATCATGCGAATTTGCTCCTTAAGTAGCTGGGTTAGGTAAAGTTTTGCTAATTATACCATCCTACCTGCCAATTCGCACTATTTCCATATCGCGCTCTTGGTCTTAAAAGTGAAACGCACCCAGGAAATAGGGGGGCGTCTCATGCGCGAGTTTCCTCTAACGCCCAGACCTCGGAGGTTTTACGGAGGTCTTAACGCAGTTGACGTAGCTTCTCGTAATGTTAAAATAAAGTGTTATGGATTACAGTGCAGCTGCTCCACTCATTGTGCAAGGGGACCGCAGCGTCCTCCTGGAGGTCAATAATGCCCTCTATGAGGAGGCGCGGGATCACCTGGCGCGTTTTGCCGAGCTCGAGAAAAGCCCGGAGTATATCCACACCTACCGGCTCTCTCCGCTTTCGCTGTGGAACGCGGCCTCTGCCGGCATGACGGCGGATGAGATACTGGAGGGCCTCACGCGCTTCTCCAAGTATTCTATCCCGGATAACGTGGGGGTGGAGATCCGCGCGGCGATTTCCCGTTATGGGCGAGTGCGTCTCGTCCGCGATCCCCAGGATCCCACCCGGCTACGCCTGACCACCGATGACACATTGCTCCTGCTGGAACTGGAGCGCAATCGCTATCTCAAGCCCTATATCCTCGAACGATTGGGGGCGCACACGTTACAGGTCCCGGCCTCCCGGCGCGGGCACGTCAAGCAGGCGTTGGTCAAGGCGGGCTACCCCGCCGAGGACCTGGTCGGCTACGTATCCGGCGCGCCTCTCGAGTTCCACCTGCGGGAGACGATGCTCAACGGCGATCCCTTTCACGTGCGTTCTTACCAGCAGCAGTCCGCCGATATCTTCTGGGCGGGCGGCTCTGAAGGAGGCGGGTCCGGCGTCGTTGTGCTGCCTTGCGGCGCGGGGAAGACCATCGTGGGAATGCTCGCTATGGACCAGGTGCAGGCCCGCACCTTGATCCTTACCCCCAGCACGGTGGCGGCGCGCCAGTGGCAGGAGGAGCTGGTGGATAAAACCACGCTCACCGCGGACCAGATCAGGGAGTACAGCGGCGCGCGCAAGGAGATCGGCCCGGTCACCGTCAGCACCTATCAAATTCTCACCCATCGCAAGCGGGGCACCAAGGGCAAGAACCTGCCGCTGGAACAGGAATTCCCGCACTTTGCGCTGTTCAATCAGGGGGATTGGGGCCTGATCATCTACGATGAGGTACACTTGCTCCCCGCTCCCGTTTTCCGTATCACTGCCGAGATCCAGGCGCGGCGCAGACTGGGCCTGACGGCGACTCTGGTGCGCGAGGATGGCCGCGAGGAGGACGTTTTCTCCCTGATCGGCCCCAAGAAGTACGACGTGCCCTGGCGCGACCTCGAACACCAGGGTTGGATCGCGCCGGCCATCTGCTGCGAGGTGCGCATACCGCTGTCAGAATCCCAGCGCCTGGAGTACGTCATGGCCGAGCGGCGGCAACGCTACCCCATCGCCTCCCAAAGCCCCGGCAAACTTGAGGTTTTGGATCGCTTGTTGCGCTATCACCGAGGCGCTCACATCCTGATCATCGGGATGTATCTCAAACAACTGCGGCAGGTCGCTAAATACTACGACCTGCCCCTCATCACCGGGCAAACAACCGTCCGCGAACGGCAGAAACTCTACGCCGCGTTCCGCGAGGGAGAGATCAAGACGTTAGTGGTTTCCAAAGTGGCGAACTTTTCCATTGATTTGCCCGATGCCAACGTGGCGATCCAGATCTCCGGCACCTTCGGTTCGCGGCAAGAGGAAGCTCAGCGCTTGGGGCGTATCCTGCGGCCCAAGCGTGATGGCGGCCAGGCCTATTTCTATACCATCGTCAGCAAAGAGACGATAGATCAGGATTACAGCGCCAATCGCCAGCGTTTCTTGACCGAGCAGGGCTATCGTTACACGATTCTCTACGAGGACGAGGTGCCCTCGGAGCTCCCCGAATTAAGGCAGGTCGCACAACCTCGCGCGGCCAGTCGCTCATCACGTCCCCTGGGCCACAGCGAGGTAGAACCATGAACAAACTCACTCCGTATCGTGAACGCCAACTGTTACAGGCGACCAAGGGCCTGGGTTACAAGCTGGCGGCTCCGCCGGCGACAGCTCCGGTGGGTGGTGAGCCTTTCTGGATGCAGCTCCAATCGGACCTCGCGCAGGAATTTTCCCAGGGCATCGTAGAAGAAAGGGAGCCTGTATCCCGGCTGCGCGAGCAACTCCACAGGTTTGGTCAAAAGCCACAGGGCCGTTCCCGCGCCGACTTAGTGCAACAATTGGTAACATCTTTCCTCGATCCGGCGCGCTTACGAGAGGCACTGACAGGTCTGGACGCCGAGGGGCGTGATGGCTACACGCAGCTATTGCTCAACTCCCGTCTGTCCTCCTGGAAATCTCATCCAGAACGCACCATCCTACTGCAAACCCTCTCTAAACCCATGAGGGAATTCTACGCCGAATTGTTACAAGCGGGATTGGGGTTAGGAGAAGAGGATTTGCTGCAAATCCCCTACGCGCTTTTCCGACGACTCCCCCCGTTGTATTTACCGGATTCTCTCTACCGGGCCACGTTGCCCTTGCTCTCCATCTCGAACGCCAGACCGCAACATCTGATGGCGCAAATCCAGCAGCTCCTGGGGTTAATTCAAACCGAAACTTACTCGTTGCGCCCGCTGCGGCAATGGCAACGTCCGCTCCCTCCCTATCATCACCGGACGAGCGGTTGGCTCCCCACGCCGGCCAGTGTGCATCAACTTGTAAAAAATCCGCAGGGGCGTGAGTTGAAACTGGAATTGTTAGCGCCTGAGCCGCGTCTCATGGCCTCGACTTTGGAAACCTGGAGTCGTATCCTGGGCTTGCCCGAGACGGGAGTGGAATTTCTTTACCATCTGCTGCTGACGGTGGGCGTACTGCGTCCCGGCTCCCCCATCATGGTGGAACCGGCCATCATGGAACGTTTCTTGTCCCTGACAGGGGGGGAACAAATTTCGCTCTTAGTACGCGTGAGCTGCGCGATCCCCGATTGGGGAGCTTTCTGGCAGCAGTGGCGGACAGGAGAGGTACAGCTGCATTGGAATCGCCGGCTTTACTACAACGAGCCGAATTATCCCATGACGCTGGCACGCACCTTGAACTCAGTGTGTACGGCGTGTTTGCAATACCTCGCCTTTTTTACCCCCGAAGTCTGGCTGTCGGTGGACACGGTGACTAATCTCCTGACCAATTTTTTCCCCGATGGACTGCATCTCATTTCCTTGCCCAAGACTCTGGAGTTTAGCGACAACCAGGGAAACTGGTTGGGATTTCTCTCTCTTTACCTCCAGTCGCTGCTCCGTGGCCCCCTTCACTGGTTAGGCGTGGCCGATGTAGCTCTCACCCCGGATCAGTCGCTCGCGGCCTTCCGCTTACATTCCTTGCAGGATATTCTTTGGGAACGAGTGCCGGCTTTTCCTTTGCCGGAGGCGACTTGGGAAGCTGCCCAGGCCGTGCGTTGGCAGGGACAGGAGGATCTGCAGCTGGCGTTGCCGGTGCCCGTCGCGGTATTGCGCCAGGCGCAACGCTGGGCAGAACCGGTGGGCACAAAAGGCGAGTATCTGCGTTACCGGCTGCACCTCCGGCGACTGTACACCACCTTCGAGGCTGGAGAGACGCCGGAGACGCTCCGTGACGCCTGGGAGGAAAGCGCGGGCGCGCCGCCGCCGGAGCCGTTGGCGGCGTGGTGGGACAAATGGTGGGCTTGCTACGGACACGTGCGGCTCTACCCGCACCAGGCTGTCCTCATCACGCAAGACGATTTCACGATGCAGGAGCTCCAGGTCGCGCTGCCGCGCTTCCGCGAAACGCTCCTGGGAATGCTCAACCCCCGCATAGCTCTGCTGCACCCGAAGCAGGTGGATTTTGTGCTCCAGACTCTGGAACAACGGGGGTACCTGCCCAAAGAGGAACGTTGAGATGGAATCACTGCGCCTGTCTCTGGAAACCTATAACGCCACCACGGTGCGACAGATCGCCGAGCGGTTGGGACTGCTCGACAAGGCGACTGATAAACGGAAAGCCACGTTGGTCGCGCTCCTCGTGAAGGAGATACCGCGCCGGGCCGCTGCTCGCCAGGAGGTCGCCGCCTTGAGCAAGGCAGAACGAGGGGCCTTAGCTCTGGTCTTGCAGCAGGGTGGGAGTGCGACCGTGTCGGATTTGATGATGCCGCTGGTATTGGGTGGAATGGTGCGGATGGATGGCGAGAAGCAGACCGGGGGAACCTCCTTGCCCACGGCCCACGACGTTTTGCGTGCTCTGTTACGGCAGGGATTACTCGTCAACCTGACGTCGTTGGCAAGGAGTAATGCCCGCCGTACTTTCTCGCCCCTGCGCGACCTGGCAATCCCGCCGGAGGTGGTGCGGGTGTTGCCTCGGAAGTTGCTGCAACCGCCCCAGGCAAATTTCAAGAGGCACGCAATAGCCCCGCCGGCCCGGGTGGTCAGCCGCTCCGCCGAGGACGCTATGCGGCGACTTTTCTTCGTCTGGGCAGAACTGCAGCGCCAGCCCGGCAAGGAATTGCAGGCCGGCGGCCTTTACAAGCGCGATCTGCGTCGTCTGGCTCAAAGCATGGGACTGGAATTGGCTGCAGAGGAAGCCACGCTGTGCCGTTCGATCAATCTGTTGTTGGCGATGCGGCTCCTGAAAAGACAACGGGGCGCGATCATCGCCGTCGCGGATAAAGCCGCGCTCCATTTCTGGGAACAAGGGCTTGCCGTACAGTTGCACACGCTGTTGGAAGCCTATCTCCACGCCGAGGGCTGGATCTCCGTCACCACGCTAAGAGATGAAACCTACATTTATTCAAGAGACGTGCCCCAGGAACTGGCCTGGATGCACCGGCAGATTTCTAATCTGCTCCAGAAAATGGCCGAACCGCTGTGGTTTCCCTGCGCCGCCTTCCTGCAGCTGCTGAATCGGGGACGCAGCGGCGCTTTTCTGTTTCCTGAAGCTACCTTAGATGAGTTCCACCAGCGCATTAGCTGGTACAGTTGGGGCCAAAGTAAGAAAACCAAAGAAGACAATTTGAGTCAGGGATTGCAAGAAGCGGAAATCGTAGCGTTGCAGCAACTCCTGGAACAATGGCAGTGGGCCGGTATGGTGGATTTGGGGTATGACGACCAGAGTGACGCGCCCACCGCGCTGCGACTTTCTCCCCTGGGGTGCGCCGCGCTTCTGGCACAGCCTTTCGAGGAGCCGCAAGGGGAAGGGCAGATCATCCTCCAACCCGATTTTCAAGTGCTGGCGATGGGACCGGTGAGCTTGATCACTCTGGCTACGCTGGAGCGGTTCACCGAGCGGGAACAGGTGCAGCCGGCGGCGGTGAGCTATCGCCTTAACCGCGAGAGCGTCTATCACGCCCTGCAGACGGGGATGTCGGTGGCCGAGATGCTTTCCTTCCTGACAGAGAGCACGGGCCAGCCGGCACCGCAGAACGTGGAGCGCACTCTGCAGGAATGGAGGGCGCAGCACGAGCGCATCGTCATCCGGCGGGATGTGTTGATTCTCCAGGTGGGCCACCCGGAGCGACTGGAATCGCTGTTGGCGGATCGCCAGCTGGCGCGGTACCTCCATCCGTTAGATGAGCGCACAGCCTGGGTACGCCCCCAGGACATGCCCAAGGTCGAGCGCCGGCTATGGCAATTGAACCTGCTCCCGGCGTTCTCGCAGGGGCCGGAAGCCGATCTGCCTGCGAGTATGCGTTGGGACGAGGAGGGGCGACTCTCTCCCCGCCACCCCGTACCCAGCCTCTACGCGACAGGCACAGCGCGCCGCATCGCAGAGGAGTGTGAGCAGGGCTGGCAGCTGACACCCCATAGCGTGCAGCTCGCGGTGAGCACCGGCTTCACTGTGCCGGAGATCATCGCGTTGGTGGAACGGCTGACGGGCAGGCCGCTCGATGCCGCGTGGCGCAAGCAACTCCAAGCCTGGGGCCATCATTACGGCAGCGCGCAGACGGCGCAGGTGCGGCTCCTGAGTTTAGAAAGCGCAGAGTCCCTGGCCGGGCTGCGCAAGGCCGACAAGCGTATCAGCCGTTGGCTGCGTCCCCTCAGCAAAAAGAGCAACCTCGCCGTGGTGAATGAAAAACAATGGGAGGAGGTTCGCGTCCTGCTGGCGGAATGGGGCGTAACGATTGAAGAAAGCCGCTGGTGGTGAATGGGGAGTTACAAGTTACAAGTTGCAAGTTGAAAGTTGAGTCTACTGAAAAAACCAGGAAATTCACCACAGAGAGGCACAGAGAGCACAGAGATTTTAAACTTGACCTTGAAAAGATTAATTTTTTGATGTGTAAAGTGGAATTTTCTTAAACCAAACATCAAATTTTCCTCATCTTCTCCGTGTCCTCTGTGTCTCTGTGGTGAGATATCTTTTTTCAGGGGGGTCAAATATGAAAAGCATTTTTGAAAGCCTACGCAAGACACGGAAGGCTGTCTTTGGACAGCTCGCCGACATCTTAGGAGCGGGTGACATCACCGAGGAGACCTGGGAGGACATAGAGGCGCTCTTGATCCAGGGGGATGTGGGGGTGCAGACCTCCTTAGCCCTGGCGGAGCGACTGCGCGGACGCATGAAGGCCGAGGGCCTGTACAAGACGGCGGAGCTCACTCGCGCGCTGGGGGAAGAGGCCACGGCTCTGTTGCCGGAAGCAGGTCCCCTCAACTTGGATTGGCCGCTGGCGGTCATCTTAGTCGTCGGCGTCAACGGCTCCGGCAAGACCACCAGTATTGCGAAATTGGCTTATCGCCTCAAGGGGCAGGGACGCCGGGTGTTGCTGGCTGCAGGCGATACCTTCCGCGCGGCGGCCATCGAACAGCTGTGCATCTGGGGTGAACGGGCCGGCGTGCCCGTGGTGTCCGGTGAGGAGGGCGGCGATCCTGGCGCCGTGGTCTACGATGCCATCCAGGCGGCTAAATCCAGGGACCGGGACACGCTGATCATAGACACCGCCGGCCGGCTACACACCCAGCATAACTTGATGGCGGAGCTGGAGAAGCTCCACCGCATCATCACCAAACGGGTGGCCTGGGCGCCTCACGAGACCCTGTTGGTGTTGGATGCTACCACCGGTCAAAATGGCCTGGCCCAGGCGAAGCAATTTATGAAGACCGTTGAGGTCAGCGGCATCGTCCTGGCGAAGCTGGACGGCAGCGCGAAGGGCGGGATGGTGCTTTCCATTGGTAACGACCTGGGATTGCCCATCCGCTTCGTCGGCACCGGCGAGGGACTGGAGGATTTCGCCCTCTTCGATCGGGCGGCATTTGTCCGGGGGCTGGTGGGGAACGATGAAGAAATGAAAAATGACAAATGAAGAAATGGCGAATGAAGAAATGACAAATCTCCATTCACCATTCATCATTCTCTACTCTCCATTCTCTATTCTCTACTCTCTATCCGTAAACAAATACATGCAAAAGACCATTCTGTCTGCCGACCCCCAGGCTGAGTTTTTCACCGAGGAGCGGTGTTTCATCCTCGAGCTCCTGAACTCGTCTGCCGACCCCGATATTTCGCTGGCGCGCGCTCGCGTGGAGCGTGGCGTCACGACGGCGCTGCACCGTCTCAACGGCGTTGCCGAGCGCTATGTGATACTTGAGGGACAGGGGCGCGTGGAGGTGGGGGGCCTGCCGCCACGTGATGTCTCTTCGGGAGACGTGGTGCTGATCCCGCCCGGCGTCTCGCAGCGCATCTCGAACACGGGCGCGGGCGCGCTGGTGTTTCTGTGCATTTGTACGCCCCCTTTTCGCCCGGAGTGTTACGAAGACCTGGAAACTACCTCTAGCCTTTGAGGTCTACAATCCTGAAGGTTTTCAATAAGAGGAGAAGAAAACAGTAGATCCAGAACTCCGTGCTCTCCGTGGTGAAATTCTTGTTTTCTGTGCCCGGATTTGATGATTGATAAGGTACTACTGGCACGGGTCGTAATCCTGGCCGAGGATGATTCGCACCTTCACCTCCGCTCCGGCATCCTCCTGGTAAATCACGTTCTCTTGACTCACGTGAAAGAGAGTCTGTAGCCAGGGCAGGCCAATTCCCTTGGTCACGTCACTGAAAAGGATGATCTGAGTCTGGGGGTAGCTGCTCTGGTCGGGAGTGCCGTTCACGGGCGTGTAGCCGCTATGCGTGAGCCGGTCGGCCGCCAACAAATCCCAATCCGCGTGCCCCGTTCCATTCCAAATTTCCACCCGAATGGCGTTTTGCGTGGCGCGACTGGCGGCGGGACGCGCCAGGACAGCGTCAAGAATCGGCTCAATATCTTCCCAGACGGGCAGGAAAACGTTGCCGCCGTGATGGGTGACGTAGGGTTCTACCTGACCCCACCCGATATTGTACTGCCGCACGTCGGTTGAGTCGAGTTGAGCGGCGGTCACTCCTAAAGAAAGAATGTTGCCCAACCCCAGATCGGTGTCAACCCATTGCTGCGTCTGCTCGTAGAACCCGGGGAGAGTAGCCAGCAGGTTGATCTCTTTGGCTCTGCGCCACAGCGCTTCTACCACCTGTTGTTGTCGCCGTTCGCGGGAGAAGATGCTGCTCGTCTTGCGCGACCGTGAGTACCACAGCGCCGTTCTCCCATCCAGGTGGTGCATCCCGGGTTCCAACACGAACCAGGGATACTCCCCTTCCTCGTCAGGATAGGGCCAGTAATCCTCCAGCCGGCAATGCACCGGCATATCAATGCCGCCCATCGTGTCCACTACCCCAATCAAGCCATCGAAACCTACTTCGGCGTAATAATCTGCGCTGATGCCCAGGTTGTACAACAGCGTCTGGTTGAACAGTCCGAAACCGCCACCGTCGTAGTTATAAATCTCCCCGTACATGTCGGCGAAGTTGATGCGACTCATCCAAAAACCGGGGATGTAGAGGTAGAGATCACGCGGGATGGAGAGGATGGCGACCGAGGGCACGTCGGGGTAGATGACCACGTACTGGATCGCGTCCGTGTGCCAGTCATCCCAATCCGGGCGCTGATCGCTGCCCAACAACAGGATGATCACCGCATCATCGGGCATGGCGCGGAGAGGCACAGGCGTGGGAATGGGCAGGGTCTCCGAGGGATTAGGTGTGGGGGTGATCGGGGGGCTGACGGCGGTTGGGTGCAGGGTAGGCAACGTGGTCGGCGTGGGAGTCCAGGTAGCGGTGGGAGGCGGCTGCGTGGGAGTAGCGGTAGCGGTGAAGGGCGGCGGCGTAGGGGGAGGTAAGGTCTGGCAGGAGGGCGTCGCCGTCCAGGTAGGAGGCGGCGTGACGGGAGTCCTTGCAAGAGTAACCGTCACGGAAGGGGGCGGCGCAGTTTCCTGAGCCACGGCCCAGAGGAATTGACCCTCGCTGGCTGCGTGGTAGGAGAATACCCCCATGACCACCAGCAGGCCGATAAAGAGCAGTATCAGCGCTTGAGATTTGAAATTTTCCATTGGAG
>JAUWHU010000455.1 GCA_030605705.1 Thermoflexia bacterium
ACTCTCGCAGCCGAGAGAGCTGCAGCGGGGTAAGCGCGTCTTTCCGCAGGCGGTAGATCGCTCCCAGATAGTCTTCGATGTTTTCTTTAGCCAAGTGCCCCTCGCTCGCGGTGAAATTGTAAGGTATGCCTTATATTTGAATAATAACAACATCTACCGGGATGTCAAATGGAGATAGAGAGGAGAGATAGAGAATAGAGAATAGAGAATAGTTAATGAGTAAATGAGGTTGTGGCGTAACGGGCGGCTTATTTTCGAGGCAGCTACAAATGGGCATGGTTGGGTAGTCGCTGAGACGCCGGGACGCTGGGACGCTACAACGTTGAGCCGCACCAATCACTAATCACCGGTTACCAGTCACCAACTTATTTTCGCAGCAGATACGTTGCGGTTGTCTCCCGCCGGCACGCTGAGACGTTGATTGGTCTTGTCACCAGGGGTAAGAAAATGGAGAAATTGTCACCGGTGGTAGCAGGAACTTCGTCCGCGCCGATGTCTATGCCGTCGCCGGAGATGCGGGGATCGCCGTCGAAGTCGCTGGTGCCGGCTGCGGCCAGAGTTTCGCCCGCATCGCGGGCCGGGGAATCGTTTCGCAGGTGGAGATCGGGCGCGCTCTCATCCGTGAAGCGCGGGTCGGCGAAGAGGGAATGTGCATCGTTGCCGGTGGCCACGCGGTAGGCAGCGAAGCCGGTGTAGGCTGTGTTTTTCCACTGCCATTCACTCTCTTCCTCGCCGGCCGGAGCAAAGTAGAGATTATAATCCACCACGTTGTCGCCGTTTTGGGTATAGCCGTTGCTGATGAAGAGGCTCTGCGCGTTGGCGTAGAAGATATTGTTTTTGATGACGTTGTTCTGTGTGTCAAACTGGAGCATTAACTCCCCGTTGCCGTCTTGATGGCTGTCATTGTGGTAGAGCGTGTTGTTGACTATGGTACAGTCTGTGGTGCTGCCGCGCTCGGTATCGTATCCTCCCAGCGCGATCCCGGCCATGGTGTTGTGGTAGATCAGGTTGTTCCGCACGGTGATGTGTGTGGTCGCCCGCCCACTGTGTTCGCTGGCGATTTCTATGCCGAGATTGGACGAGTGGACGAGGTTGCGCTCGATGGTGATGCGGGTTCCGCCATCCACGTAGATGCCGCCCGCGCTCTGCTCGCCGCCATAGGCTGGATTGTTCAGCGTGTCAATGTTGTAGATGGTGTTGTCGCTGACCAGTCCGTCACGGGCTTGATCCAGGGCCGGGGTGGGGGTGGTCTCTTCAAAACCGATGAGGTCAATAGCGATGTTATCGCAATCGTGGATGAGGTTGTGGGTGATGGTAAAGCCCGCAACGTTGCCATTAAGCACCAGCGCTTCACTGGAACCGAGGGTAAGGTCGTGCAGTTCGTTCCCTTTGATGAGCAAGGTGTGGATGGAGGAGTCGCTATTGCCGTAGACGGCGATGCCGTGGGCGTCTGCGCCCAGCAGGTCGGCATCCACCGGCGCGCGAGTCTCAATGTGATGCAGGTGGTTATCCAACAGCTGGATGTGGTGGGAATCGCCCGTGATCTGGATGCCTATGGGCACGGTATTCCGCTCCGTGGTGGTGTAGTTGCGGATCTCGAAGCCCTGGATGACCAGGTAGCTTTGACCCTCCACGTAAAGCGCATTGACGCCGTCGGGGTCGGATAGCCCGGTCCCGTCCAAGATGGGGACCTCTCCCGGGTAATTTTGGAAAGTGATGTAGCCTGCGGTCGTCGAGCCGGAGACTTCGATGGAGACGGCTTCGTGGTAGACCCCTGCCCGCACGTAGACCGTGTCGCCCGGCGCGAGGGTTTCGGCGGCGTGCTGAATTGTCTGCCACGGCGCGGCCTCGGTACCTGGATTGCTGTCGTCGCCGTCGGGCGCAACGATGTAGGGGGTTCCCTGGATGGCGGCCGGGGGACGTTTGGCCTCGGTGGCGAGACAGCCCAGGAGCGAGAGCTGGCCGAGCAGGGCCAGATTGGTGAGTATCATGATCGTTGTTATCGGCAAGGTTGTTTTGGTATTCATAGATAGAGTCTACTGAAAAAACTAAGAATTTCACCACAGAGGACACAGAGAGCGCAGAGATTTTAAACTTGACCTTGAGAAAATTAATTTTTCGACGTGTGAAGTGGAATTTTCTTAAACCAGGCATCAAATTTTCTCCATCTTCTCCGTGTCCTCCGTGGTGAGACGCCTTTTTTCAGGGGAGCCATAGATAGTGTCAAGGAGTGTTCTATAATTTGATTGTAATCTCATCCACCGGAAGGTCAATTGAAAAAATGAAGAATAGAGAATGGAGAATGGGGTGACTGGACAAAATCGTGGTTTAGTGGCATAATTCTGGCGCGAAGGTGGCCGAGAGTCATTAAGGAGAGGGCTTGTCCGTACCGGCCACTCGCGCCAATGAAAGCCATATCTACCTGAAATTACA
>JAUWHU010000385.1 GCA_030605705.1 Thermoflexia bacterium
TCCAGCTGGATTTCGCGTGACGCAGGAGCAATAACGTTCTCATAAACAAGAGTTACAAGTTAAAAGTTGCAAGTTACGCGGCGTTTGATGTTTGACGCGCGAACTGCGTCCAACCTTTACCAGTCGCGATGCCGTCTTGCCAGACGCCGCTGATGCTGGCGAGCCTTGCGGATCCCCTTGCGCCTGTCAATGCGCGACTGCTCCCCTTTCGTCACGAAATAGCGTCGTTTCCTGACTTCGCTCATGACGCGGTCGCCGATCACCTTGCGGCGGAACCGCTTGATCAAAGATTCCGTGGACTCTCCGGGCCTCGATGTCACGTATGTCATCCTAATCTCATCTCCTCACTCTGAATTATAATTGTCTGGCAAACAAAAGGCCGGCCCCGGTTCATTGCCCAACGCCAACACGAACCAGGCCCAGCGCCAAATCAGGCCATATTCTAGCAACCTGATAATTCCCTACCGTGCTACGTATAGCGTTACACTGCCTATCATACCATCAGACGTGAAATTGACAACATGCCGCTTTTTGCTTTTTGGCTCTTTGGGAATTCGCGTGGTCGAGTTAAAATTAACCACGGATTTCACGAATTAGCACGGAAAAAAGTAAAAAAAATCCGTGTAATCCGTGTTGTGGGCACTGCCTGCCCACACTGCGTCTGTGGTGAAAAATTTACGTCGCGTGGCACTTACCACGCCAAGTCCCAGAGACCCTGCTTTTTATTTCACTACCGGACATTTTTTAGGACACGGAGATTTTTGTAAAAAACAAGGAAAAATCCGCGTTGATCCGTGATATCCGTGTCCAAAAGCTCACCATTTTCATTGAGGAACAACTCTATTTACTGTTAAGAAATCTCTGCATCTCTGCGCCTCTGCGTTAAGAGTAAAACGCACCCCGCATCTTTGACTTCTTCCCAATCTCACGCTATACTTCATTAAAATCCGGGCAAAGCCCGTGTTGATTCGCATCCAATTTTCCCGGTTCAGGAGGAACAGATATGCTACTCGTAGGAGACATCGGCGGCACCAAGACCAATTTAGCCATTTTCGACCCGCGCAAACCGCTGCGTAAGCCCCTGGTCGAGGGCACCTTCCCCAGCGCGCAGTACACCAGCCTGGGATCCCTGGTTCACGAATTTTTAGGCAAGCACGACATATCCGCAACGCAAGCCTCCTTCGGCGTGGCCGGGCCTGTCGTCGGCGGACGGGCAACCATCACCAATCTCCCCTGGGTCATGGATGAACAGCAGCTCCGCAAAGAATTACGCCTCAAGTCGGTGCGCCTGCTCAATGACCTGCTGGCTACCGCCTACGCCGTGCCCTATCTGCAGAATAAGGACCTGCACACCCTCAACGAAGGACGGCGCGTGCCCGGCGGCTCTTTAGCCGTCATCGCCCCCGGAACCGGGTTGGGGGAAGCTTTCCTCACGTGGGAAGAAACGCGCTACTCCGCCCATCCCTCCGAAGGCGGCCACACCGACTTCGGCCCCACCAACGAGACAGAAAGCGCCTTGCTGCACTACCTCAGCCAACGACTTGACCACGTGAGCTACGAACACATCAGCTCCGGCATGGGGATGCCGAACATCTACGCCTTCTTCAAGGATACCGGGCGGGCCGAGGAGCCGGACTGGCTGGCGGCGAAATTGGCCGAGACCGATGATCCCACGCCGGTAATCGTCAATACCGCACTCGATGCCTCCCGCTCCTGCCCCATCTGTCAGGCGACGTTGAAAACCTTCGTCTCCATCCTCGGGGCGGAAGTGGGGAACCTGGCGCTCAAGGTACTGGCAACCGGCGGCGTCTACTTAGGCGGCGGCATCCCACCGCGTATCCTTTCCGCCTTAGAAAAAGGAAACTTTATGAAATCTTTCCTTCACAAGGGACGCCTTTCCCACGTATTGGCCTTGATGCCCGTCCACGTGATCCTGAACCCCAAGGTGAGTCTGCTGGGCGCGGCCCACTATGGCCTGGAAGCATAACGAAATGTATCATCTCAATATTCCGGGGCGATTTTTACCACAGAGACACAGAGGGCACAGAGTTTTCTTATTCTTTCTCAGTGTCCTCTGTGTCTCTGTGGTGAGATAATTTTTTTCAGGGAAACCTGACCCTTGATTCGTAACAGGAAAATCATAGCATGGAAAACTGCCTATCGAAACTAGCCGACCTGAAACATTACCACTCCGCCGTGGAGACCGCGCTAACCGACATGACCGCCGGCCGCATCCTCCCGCGCATCTGGGCGCGGGATCATACCGTCTGGCGACCTGATCCCACGGGAATCACCGACCGCCTGGGCTGGCTCGACAGCGCCGGGCGCGTGCAGGAAGACATACCCCGCTTCACCGCTCTGCGCGACACGCTCCTGACCGAGGGCTACACCCACGCGCTGCTG
>JAUWHU010000296.1 GCA_030605705.1 Thermoflexia bacterium
AGGAAGGAGCCGGTGCCCTCCGGCTTCACCACACGATCTAAATTCACCGAGAGGTCGGTGCCGCCGTAGCGAATGTGGTAGCGCCGCCGTTCCTTGTGTACCTCGATCGCCTGCTGGGGCTGGAAATACTCCTGGTAGAAGCGCAGGCTGCGGGTAGCGGGCGCGTCGAACCGCGAGCGCGAGAGCAGGATGGAGTTTTCGTATTCCCGCTCCTTGGCTTTCGTGGTAAGTGTGAGACGGTAGATGACGTCCAGCACCTTGTTGGTCTTGAGATCCAAAATCTCGTCCTCGCGGTAGCGTAAGACGCTGCCCCAGCGGTCATCGAAGAGGAAATAGGTGTCATATTGGTGGCGGTTAGAACCTCGGATGACAGTCACGTCCCCCGCCGCCAGCAGCTGCGCTTCTAACGCCGCCAAATCGTCCTGCTGGACCTTTACCTGTATCTCGAAGGTTTTATCTTGAGCCACGCCGCCGATGGCGAGAAGTTTGCTCAACACGCTCTCCTCGCGCTTCGTCAGGAAAGCGTCAATTTTCCCTGCCAGCACGTTGGCTTCGGCGCGCAGGCTCTCGACGTCAACTGTCAATAACCGGCGGTCCTGCATCAGCCAACAGCCGTTGACCATCACGTGCTGCACGTCCTCCGCGTGGGAGGCGTAGACCAGCCGCGAGTAGATACTATCGGGGTCGCGGCGGAAGTGAGGTGCGTGGCGCATGTCATCCATGCTCACGACGATGAGATCGGCGCGTTTGCCGGGTTCTAAGGAGCCGGTGAGCTCGTCTATGTGCATCGCGCGCGCCCCCATGATCGTAGCCATCTCCAGGGTCTGCCGGGCAGGCAGAACAGTGGGGTCCGCCGTATCCATTTTAGCCAGGAAACTCGCCAGGCGCAGCTCCTCGAACATATCCAGATCGTTGTTGCTGGCTGGGCCGTCGGTGCCGATGCCGACGTTGATGCCCATTTGGAGCATTTTGTTGATGGGCGCAATGCCACTGGCAAGCTTCAGGTTGCTGGAGGGGTTGTGCGCTACACCAACGTTGTAATGGGTGAAGGTGTGCATCTCCCCCTCATCTAAGTGAACGCAGTGAGCCGCCGTCGCCTTTGTCTCAAAGACGCCGAGTTTCTTGAGCCAGGGGACGGGAGGCATCCCGTACTCCTTGCGGTGATCTACGATCTCCTGGGCAGTTTCCGCTACGTGGATGTGCAGGGGCGCGTCAAATTCCAACGCCAGCGAGACCGCATCCTCCAACAGCTTGGGGGTAACGGTGTAGGGCGCGTGCGGGGCGATGGCGGGAATGATAAGCGAGTGTCCTTTCCAACGGATAATGAAATCACGGGCGCGGGCCAATGCTTCCTCGTAGCAGCCGGCATCGGGCACGGGGAACTTGAGGACGCTCTGCGCACAGACGGCGCGCAGCCCGGCCTGGGCGGCGGCATCGGCCACGGCCTCCTCGAAGTAGTACATGTCCATGAAGGTGGTCGTGCCGGAGCGGATCATCTCCGCCGCCGCCAGCTGCGTCCCCAGCCAGCAGAAGTGCGAATTCACAAAATCGCGCTCCACGGGCATCATGTAGCCCATCAGCCAGACGTCCAGCCGCAGATCATCGGCCAGCCCCCGTAGGAGCGTCATCGGAGCATGTCCGTGGGTGTTGACGAGGCCCGGCATCAACACCGCGTTGCCGGCTTCCACGAGTTCCTGCCCCTCATAGGCGGCGAGTATCTCATCCCGTGGGCCGACGGCGGTGATGAGGTCCTTGGCGACCACCACAGCGCCGGGGGAGTACAGGGAATAAGCACTGTCCATAGTCACTACAAAGTCCGCCGTGATCACAATATCTGCGTTGATTTTTTGTTTGTTCATCGGTTGTGCTCCTTAAAGAGTTAAAAGTTAAAAGTTGAAGGTTGAAAGTTGGAAGTTGCAGGTTAATCAAATGCTTTCCTGAAAAAAGGTCATTCTCACCACAGAGACACAGAGGACACGGAGAAGATGGAAAAAATTTGATATTTGGTCAAGAGAATTCTACTTCACACGTCAAAAAGTTAATTTCCTCAAGGTCAAGTTTAAAATCTCTGTGTCCTCTGTGGTGAAATTCTTGGTTTTTTCAGTAGACTCAATCAAATTCTTTCAAGAATTCCTCAAGGCCGTGACGCACGGCATAGGCGGCAGCCTCGGCGCGGTTGGTCAAATCCAGCTTGGATAGGATGCTGCTCACGTAGTTGCGGACCGTGCCCTCCCCCAAGAAAAGGGCGCGCGCGATCTCTTTGTTGGTCCTGCCTTTGGCGACCAGGCCCAAGACACGGAGCTCCTGTTCGGTAAGATCGTTGAAAGCAGCCGCTTGTTCCTGCCGGGAAGCCAGTCGCACGCGCTCTAAAACCCGCTGCGTCACGACCGGATCCAGCAATGCCTCGCCCCGTCCGATGCACTGAATGGCCCGGACGAGTTCATCACCGCCGACCTGTTTGAGCACGTAGCCCGCCGCACCGGCGTTGATGGCCTCGAAAAGGATCTTGTCCTCGGCGTAGGAAGTCAGAATGATCACATTGGTCTCCGGCATTTCTTCCTTGATCATGGCACAGGCCTGAATGCCGTTCTTGCCGGGAAGGCGGACATCCAGCACCACGACATCGGGGTGATAGAGTCGCGTTTTCTCCAGGGCCTCCTGCGCCGAACCGGCTTCGCCGACGACAGCGAAATCGGGGTTGCGACTCAGCAGGGTCCGCAGGCCCAGACGTACCACTTCATGGTCATCTACGATTAAAATTCGTAACATTTCTCCTCTTTTCTATAACTACCCAACGAGAATTCTCCTCAAACAACAGGGAAATGGAACACGGATTCACACGGACGGACACGGATTTTTTCTGGTTCTTTATTCGTGTTTACGCGTGTCCTGTTTCTCTGTCCAGGTCAGAGAGCCTTTGCGGTCATTGTCATAAACTTTACGCTCGAATTTGGCTTTAGGACCGAAGTTGAGCAAAAGACCGACCTCAATCGTAGTAGCTTTATGGGACACGGATTCACACGGACGGACACGGATTTTTTCTGGTTCTTTATTCGTGTTTACGCGTGTCCTGTTTCTCTGTCCAAGTCAGAGAGCCTTTGCGGTCATTGTCATAGACTTTACGCTCGAATTTGGCTTTGGGGCCAAAGTTGAGCAAAAGACCGACCTCAATCGTAGTGGCTTTGAGATAGTTAAGCAATTGTGCCTCGTGCTCTTTCAAAAGTTGACGGACAGCCTTTAATTCAACGATGATGATTCCGTTTACAACGATGTCCGCAAAATACTCGCCCATCTCCTGGCCATCATAGTACACCGTGATCCGTTTCTGCTGCTCAATTCTTAACCCCATTTTACGCAGTTCCAGCGCTAGCGCGTTCTCGTATACCTTCTCTAAAAAACCGTAGCCCAACACGCTATACACGTCGAAAAATGCCCCTATGATTTTTCCCGTCAGGTCGGCATGCTTACCAACAAACGCGCACCTTTCCTTTTTCACTGTGGATACTGGCATTTATTTTTTCCCTCCGTGTTTTTCCGTGTGAATCCGTGTCCCAGATTTTGACACACTTGTTAGAGTTGTTCCTGAATAAACGAAACCAGAAATTGGACGCGGATTTGATTACACGGATAAAAAACAAAGAAAAATCCGTGCTGATCCGTGATATCCGTGTCCAAAAGCCTCCCGTTTTTATTGAGGAACAACTCTGTTAAGCAAACCCTCTTTTCTAACTCCTCACTCCTCTTTCCTCACTCTCCTGAGTAAGGAACTGTGAGATGGAACATCACTCCCTCATGGGGCGCGCTCTCAATTTTTAGTTTACCGTCCAATAAGCGGGTTCGCTCACGGATGTTTCGCAATCCATGGCCTTTTTCCAGGCGCAGGGCTTCCATGCCCACCCCGTCATCGCAAATCGTCAGATCCAGCACCTCAAGGCCATAGGCCAGATTGACTGTCACCCGTTGGGCGTGGGCATGTTTGGAAGTGTTAGCCAATGCCTCGCGCACAATCTGGAAGAGATGCCGGCGCCGCTCAATGGTGAGGTTGTACCGGGGCGGCTCCCCGGTGACACGAAAATCGGTCTCCAGCAAAGTATTGACGTGAAAGTCCCGCAGCAGCCGCCGGATGCCGGGTTCCAGGTCGCTGTCCGGCGTATCGCTGCACAAGTCGAAGATGTAGCGCCGGAGGTCCTGAATGGTCTGGTTCAAATTACCCATGATGCGGAGCAGTTGGGACTGGGCCTTTTCCGGCTCGTCGTGGATGTAGTATTGGACGCCTTCTAACATCAGCCCGGCGGCGTAGATGGCCTGGATGGTGCCATCGTGGAGTTCCCGGCTGATGCGTTCCCGGTCCATGGAAAGGGTCTGGACGCGCTCCACGTTCTCGATCCAGTCCTCGATCTGCGCCTGTATCGTGGTGAGCGCCCAGGTGAGACCCACCGCCCACAACAGGCCAACCGCAGCCCAGAGCAACACGGGAGAGAAAGGCAGCAGGCCAACGTTGAGCACCGTCGCCGGGAAAAACGTGGCGGGCGGCACAAGGGCCAGGTTCAAAAGGCCAAAAGCGCCGGCCATCGCCTCAACCGTACGCAGGGAGGAGCGTACCCGGGCACGCCGTTCCGGGGCTAAGGTATCGTAACTTTGACGGCGGATGCCGATGCCGGTGAGTAAACCACCGGGGAAAGCCAGCAGGTAACGGGCCAGCACCTCCACGGTCAGAGCCGTCTGGGCGGGTGCGGAAGGGCTGAGGAGCAACACGGCTCCGTAGGGCAGCAGCCAGGCCAGGTTCAACCCGATCAAGATGCGGCGGAGACGCGCTTCCGGGGTCTTTTTGGGGAAAAAGGTCTGGACGCCAAAAGCCAGCAGATAGGCATATCCGCAGGCCAAAACGGCGGTACGCCCAATCGGAGGCAGCAACATTTGTCGGGAAGTCAGTGGAGCCAGCAGGTCGTTCCAGGCCACGATAGCTTCGCACAGGGCAAAAACGCCCAACCAGGTGAGATGTCGGGCCAGCAAGATACGACGGCCCCTGTATTGCAGGGACGCGACGGTCAGGCTTAGCACAAAGAAAGTAAGCCCGTGAAGAAACAAGCCCAGGACAGTCCAGGTTGTCATTGCCCTCCCATTTTTTAGAGTATACCACAGCCGGGCAAGTGTTCAACTGCACATGTCAGACAAGAAGAGCGGTCAGCCTCCACTTGCACACCTGGCTGAAATAGGGTATCATTACCGTTATCATTCAAGCCGGACTCAGACAGATTCGCGTTGGGACGCCGTTGCCGTATTCTCACGTCAAGCCGCGTTTCCGAGAGTACCGGACCTCAGATTCAATCCTTGAAGGAGGAACCCGTGGAGGAAAAATCCGACCATATTCATCGCAAGATCATCAATTCCTGGTGTATGTATGACTGGGCCAACAGCGCCTACGCAACAACGGTGATGGCAGCCATGCTGCCGCCCTACTTCAGCAGCGTGGCCCAAGAGGCTGGCTTTACCGGGTCCCAGGCTTCCAGCATGTGGGGTTACATCACCTCACTGACAATGCTGATCATCGCCCTGATGGCCCCGATTTTAGGTTCTGTCGCCGACTACACTGGCTCCAAAAAGAAGTTTATGTCCGTATTTTTCATTGTCGCCGTCACCTTCACCTCGCTCCTGGTGTTCATCGGCACGGGCGACTGGCTGATGTGCCTGATCTTCTTCGCTCTGGCCGGCATCGGCAACGCCGGAGCCAACGTCTTCTACGATTCGCTGCTCCCGCACATTGCCCGGTCCGACGAGATTGACCAGGTCTCAGCCAGGGGGTACGCCTTCGGCTACTTGGGCGGAGGGTTGCTCCTGATCGTGAACCTGCTGATGTTCACCAAACCCGGTTTGTTCGGCATCCCCAGCGAGACGTGGGGCATCCGCCTCTCCTTTCTCAGCGTGGGGATCTGGTGGGTGATCTTCTCCAGGCCACTTTTCCGCAACGTGCCGGAGCCGCCCCGTTCGAGCGACTATGTAGAGACGATCAATCCGGTGCGGGCCGGTTTCCAACGGCTGGGGCACACCTTCCGCGAGTTGCGCCGCTACAAGCAGCTGCTCCTGTTCCTCTTCGCCTTCTGGCTCTACGCGGATGGCATCGGCACGATCATGAAGATGGCTACCATCTACGGGACGGAGATCGGCATCGGCATGACCGACCTGGTAGGCGCGCTGCTGCTAACGCAGTTCGTGGGCGTGCCG